>CAMWKA010000159.1 GCA_947174725.1 uncultured Lachnospiraceae bacterium
GTCAGAAATCTTGAGATGATCATGAGTAAATTTCTGGCAACCGCCACGGTTGCGGTTGCGGCGGCGCTGTTAAACCTGATATCCATGGGGATTCTGGGGGCGTATATGTATGAAAGTATGCAGGCGGCAAGCGATGTCCCGATGGAATTTAATGTGATCTCTTATCTTCCTGCCATTTTCATTATGATCCTGTGCGTGGCTGTATTTGCCTTATTTGCTTCGGCTGTCTGCCTTTGTGTCTGTATCTTTGCGAGAAGTTTTAAGGAAGCGCAGAATTATACCACGCCGGTTATGCTGGTGTTTATGTTCGCCGGGATGGCAGGGATGATTCCGGCGGTCAGCCTGGACGGAAGTACATCTTTGATCCCAGTGGTCAATGTGGCGCTTTTAATCGTGGAGCTGTTTAAGTTTCATTTCGATATGGGGCTTATTGCCATGGTTCTTTTTTCCAATGTAGCCTACAGTCTTCTGGCGGTGGTTGTTATGACGAAGCTGTTTGATTCGGAAGACATTCTTTTTGGGGACGGGACAGGAAGTATTCGTCTGTTGGAAAAACGCTCTGATATGAAAGGAAAACAGATCCCGGGGATCGGAGATGTGGTACTCTTATTATCCATCCTTCTGATCGTGATCATGCTTATTGGATCAATTGCGATCTTAAAATACAGGGCGTACGGTCTAGTGATACAGCAGTTGATGATTCTGGGCGTAACAGTATTTTATTGTTGGTATATTAAGACAGATTTTAAGAAAGTATTTCATCTGAAGCGGCCGAAGATCAGCGATTTGTTGATCGGTACATTATTATGGGTGGGTACGTATATTGTGATGATGACATTGACCGTTTTATTCAGCGCGGTCTTTCCCGGAAGCGCGGAAAGCGCGGGACAGGATCTTCTGGATATCTGGGAAAACGCGCCGATCTGGCTTGTGATCCTATCCTCGGCTCTGCTCCCGGCGATCTGTGAGGAAACAGCATTCAGAGGCGTGCTGTTTGGAACGCTGCAAAACAAGTGCCGTATTTTAGTGGCTGTTCTGATCACAGGGGCAGTTTTCGGACTCTATCATATGAATCTGATCAAATTTTTTGTAGTCGGATTCTTTGGTTGTGTTCTTGCTTATGCTGTATATAAGACTGGAAGTATTGCAGTATCCATGTGGATGCATTTCCTGAATAATCTGTTTTCTGTTTTGCTTACATTTTATGAAGATCAGATGGCGTCCATTTTTCCGATTTTGTTCCGGGAAGATCCGGGGATAGGCGAGCTGGTACTTTTTGTAATGGTTGGTGTGATCTTGTTTGTGGTTTCTATCTTGTTACTTCGGAGGAAACACTTTAATGCTTTAAAGTGATAAAATTTTTGCTTGACAAAATAGTTTACAGCATATATATTGGATTCAGTCGAAAGAGAGGAGAATATATTATGAAACAGATTTCAGAATTGATGGGTTACCGCTCTGATATTAAGGTGGTGGATGCAACACTGCGGGATGGTGGTCTTGTAAATGATTTTCATTTTACGGATGATTTTGTAAAGGCTTTGTATCAGACCAATATCAAGGCCGGTGTGGACTGTATGGAACTTGGATATAAATGTGATAAAGAAATGTTTGATGTCAATCAGTTTGGCAAGTGGAAGTTTTGTAATGATGACGACATCCGGGCGATTGTCGGAGAAAACCAGACGGATCTGAAACTGGCAGTTATGGCGGATGTAGGCAGATGTAATTATAAAAATGATATTGTCAATAAGGCGGACAGCCCCATCGATGTGATCCGTGTGGCGACTTACCTTCATCAGATCCCTGCTGCGGTAGATATGATCGAGGATGCGGCGAAAAAGGGGTATCAGGTGACCTGTAATATCATGGCGATTTCTACAGGACAGGAGGGAGACATCAGGGCTGCTTTGGATATGATCGGACAGTCGCCGGTAGATGTCATCTATATTGTGGACAGTTACGGTTCGCTCTATCCGGAGCAGATTGCAAGAATTACGGATCTTTATAAGGAATACGCAGACAAGTATAAAAAGAAGCTGGGCATCCATGCCCATGATAATCAGAAGCTGGCATTTGCCAATACGATCGAAGCGGTAGGCGATGGTGTCGATTGGCTGGACGGTACATATATGGCGATGGGAAGGGGCGCAGGTAACTGCGCGATGGAGCTGCTGTTGGGATTCCTTCGTAATCCAAAGTATAATATTTATCCGGCAATCAGTTTTGTGGAAAAATATATGAAACCGATGCAGGCGGAGGGAACGGTATGGGGATATGATCTTCAGTATCTGGTTTCCGGTTTATTGAACCAGCATCCGAGAGCGGCGATCGCATTTACGAAGGATAAACGCACGGATTATGCCGAGTTTTATAAGGAGATGAACTCACAGGAATAACAATTTGCTTCGCAGTTACATAGGTGCATGCCAGAGACATCATAAAGCAGATCAAAAAAGGTGGGAATATCTATGTTGGATGTAGTGCTAGTTAGTTTATTGTTTCTTGTCATGGTGGCGGGTGTGATCATTTATGATAAGCAAATGGAAAAATATTATAAAAAACACTGCACTTTAAAAGTGGAAGCTCATATTGTGGAAAGGAAAAGAATAACTGTTCCCAAAGGAGGCACACTTCCACTTCCTAAAGCCTTTTTCAGGCCTGTTTTTGCTATTGATATTGAAGGTACAGAACACTTAATTGTAGAAAAGAAACTAGCATGGACTGATCGCACAGTGGAAGTTATTAATGGTACTGAACACCTCATTGCGGAACGGGAACCTACTTGGATTGACTGTCCACTGGAAGAATATCCGCATTTAATACTTTGGGTTAATCCACAAAACACAAAGCAATTCCTATATGATGATGAAAGATTAGTGCGCATGGTGAGTAGTAGTAAAAAAGCTTCGTATATTTTTTGTGGTATTGCTTGTATGTTTATTGCTGCATTAGATTTTGCATTTAAATGAGTTATGTGAATAGGAAACGGCTCTTAAGCTTAAAGATAAGAAAATTATTAAAATGTCTTGCATTTAGGGTCGATTTATGCTAAACTATCATAGTTGCGAGTAAAGAGATGTTCCGCTGTTACTAGGATCAGTATCTGAAACGTATTAAGAACATCCGATGAAAAACAAGGAGGAAGATATGAGCGATATTATCAGAGAGATTGAAAAAGAGCAGATGAAGCAGGAGGTTCCTTCCTTTAATGTGGGCGATACGGTCAGGGTATCTGCTAAGATCAAGGAAGGCGAGAAGGAAAGAATTCAGGTGTATGAAGGTGTTGTTCTGAAGATCCAGAACGGAAGCAACAGGACCACATTCACCGTAAGAAAGATTTCCAATGGCGTAGGCGTTGAGAAGACATGGCCGTTACATTCCCCGCAGGTAGAGAAGGTGGAAGTCATCAGAAGAGGTAAAGTAAGAAGGGCTAAGCTGAATTACCTGAGAGACCGTGTTGGTAAGAAGGCTAAGGTAAAAGAAATTCTGAAATAGGAATGTAAGGGTGCGGATTTCTGTTAAATGAAATACAAAAACCTCCAAACGGATGTTTGGAGGTTTTTTAATGATGTTTGAAAAATTTTTGATTTTTGATATACTGTATGAAGGATTAACAGAAAATCCGGATGATACAAAGGTTACATCGGCAGAAAGAAATGCATTAGAGGAAGCGGAAAGAGACATTGCAGAAAATGGAACTATTTCGCATGATTCTATAAACTGGGATTGATGAGGCGGTAAAGATTACTTTACAACAAAAAGTTGAGAGTTATGAATATTTATCCCATATACAGTAAAAAGGTCTGCTGCACAGATCTTTTTCTTTTGTCTTATTGATATCAATTATCAAAACCTTCCAGTTCAATTATTAACCTTGCTTGTTATTGTTTTTTGGCTAGTGCTATGATACAATATTTTGTAGCTTTTGCATCAATTGGATCGATTCGCAAAGGAAAAAGGAACTGTAATATGGGCAGAAGAAAAGGATTAACTTTTTATGAGAAAGAAAAAAAGATCAATAAGAAATTACTGAAAGAGATCGGTCAGTGGATATTCTGGGGAGCGGTGATGATGTTGATCGCCTTTGTTGCCGTATTCTGTTTTGGTATCCGTACCAGTGTGATCGGCGGTTCCATGGAGCCGACCCTGTCTAATGGGCAGGAGATACTGATCGACAGGTTTTCTTATTTTTTTGTAAGCCCGGGACGCGGGGACGTGGTTGTTTTTTTGCCAAATGGAAATGAAAATTCCCACTATTATGTGAAGCGTGTGATAGGGCTTCCGGGGGATACGATCTCCATACAGGATGGTTATGTGATGATCAACGGAATCTTATATGATGAAGATGGAAAATATGATAAAATGGAAGACGGCGGTATTGCGGAAACGGAGATCACCCTGGGCGAGGACGAATATTTTGTCCTTGGGGATAACCGTAACAACAGTGAGGACAGCCGTTCCAGCAATGTCGGTATTGTGATGAGAAATTATATGATCGGAAAGGCGTGGTTCCATATGTCATCAGGAGATGTTCATTTGGGATTTATCAAATAAAGCGAGGTAAACAATGAATTATCAATGGTATCCCGGACATATGACAAAAGCCATGCGTATGATGCAGGAGAATATCAAGCTGATCGATCTGCTGATTGAGCTGGTGGATGCCAGAATACCAAGAGCAGGAAGAAATCCTGATATTGACCGTCTGGGGCAGAATAAGGCAAGGCTGATATTATTAAATAAATGCGATCTGGCCGATCCCGTAGAAAATGAACGATGGCTGGAATATTACGGCGCGCAGGGGATACAGGCGGTGTTGATCGATTCCAGAAAAGGGACGGGGCTTAAGGAGATCAGGAATGCAGTGACATCAGCCTGTGAGAAAAAGATCGAGCGGGACAGAAAGCGTGGGATCATCAACCGTCCGGTGCGGGCTATGGTAGCGGGGATTCCCAATGTCGGGAAATCCACGTTTATCAATGCATATGCTAAAAAAGCATGTACGAAGACCGGCAATAAGCCCGGCGTGACCAAGGGAAAACAATGGATTCGTCTGGATAAATCATTAGAACTGTTAGATACCCCCGGTGTGCTGTGGCCGAAATTTGAGGATGAGCTGACAGGGCTGCATCTTGCAATGATCGGAGCAATCAATGATGAAATCTTACAGGCGGAAGAACTGGCTTGCAAAGTGATCTTAC
>CAMWKA010000160.1 GCA_947174725.1 uncultured Lachnospiraceae bacterium
CTACTGCCATACCGATGGACAGGATGATACCTGCAATACCGGGCAGCGTCAATGTTACTTCAAATATATTGATACTGAGAAGCATCAGTATCACATATAAGACCAATGCCAAAGAACTTGCCAATCCCGGAATCCGGTAAACGATGATCATCAACAGGATCACCAGTACGAGTCCGATCGCTCCTGCCATCAGGCTGGTTTTGATGGCATCCGTGCCAAGCTGCGCTCCTACCACATTGGAACGCAGTTCCTGAAGTTCCACCTTCAGGCCGCCGATACGGATACTCTGTGCCAACCGATTCGCCTCGTCCATATTACGCATATTTGTAATCTGCGCCTGACCACCATCGATTCTGGAATTCACATTCGGCACGCTCAGCACTTCTCCATCATAATAGATCGCTATGGTACCATACAGTCCCGGTCTTCCAACTGCGGCTCCGGTAGCATCCGCAAATTTAACTGCCGCTTCATCGCTAAAAACAAGGCTGACAACATACTGCGTTCTGCTATATTCATCCGTATAACCGCCGCCCTTGGCAGATACCACATCCGTACCGCTCAAGATGGCGCTGCCGTCCGCAACGATCTCATCAATGCTCCTGGTCAGCTCATACTGGGGTTTTATCGCCGCCTGATTTTCGACTTCATAGGGAACCGGACTGCCGGCTTCGTCTACCATGATCTCATCTGTTTCCCGATCGTACAGATAAGCCGCATTACCCATAGGGCAGAATAAGATGTCATTCTCCGAATACACCTGCAGACCGCTTCCGGTCGTCATATTCTGATAATTCATATTGCCGTTCGGATCCGTCGCCTGAATAAAATATAACGATCCCGGAGATCCCAGTTCCTGCAATACCTTATTGGCATCCGATACCCCAGGGATCTCAATATTGATACGCCTGTCTCCCTCCGGATACACCTGTGCTTCCGTAGAAAATTTATCAATACGCCTTCTCAATTTATAGATCGTATCACTGATATCCTCTGCGGTAGGCGTTTCTTCGCCGACTGCCTCATAGGTAATGCTGACGCCGCCCGCCAGATCCAGTCCTAATTTTATCTGTTCTACAGAACCTGTTTTTTCCGGACCGACGCCAAACATAGCAATGTACCCCAGCGCCGCCGTAATAATGATAAATGCCAGAAAACTCAGATAACCTGTCCCTTTTTTCATGATTCAATCATTCCTTTCCCGTCTGTATTCATGGATTCTTTCTATAGATTCTCATACCGCCTTCAGCGGCTCAATGAACTTTTCCTAAAAGCATCTACTCCATGTCTGCCTCTGCCGCTTTCATCATGATCGCACACTCGATCCTCTTTTTCTGCAGTGTACACCCAATCTCATAGGAAGCATGGATATCGCCGTGGAAATTGTAAGCATTTGCCGCACATCCACCGCTGCAGTAAAACTTAGCAAAACAATTTTTACAATCCTCTTTGGAATAAACATTGCACTCATGGAACATACTGCGGATCTTTTCATTAGTAATGCCGACGTAAACATTGCCCATCAGAAATTCTTTCTGTCCGACAAACTGGTGGCACGGATAAAAATCTCCTCCCGGCGTTACCGCCAGATATTCACAACCGGAACCACAGCCGGACAGACGCTTTGCCACGCAGGGTCCCCCTTCAAGATCGATCATAAAATGAAAGAAGTTAAATGCCTTTCCCTCTTCTTTACGTTTCAGCATCTCTGCTGCAAGTTCATCATACTGCTGCAGTAAGATGGGAACGTCCTCCTCCCTAAGGGCATAATCGGCTTCCGGCGGAGCAACCACCGGCTCCACAGAGATCTGTCGGAATCCAAGATTGGCAAGATGCAGCACATCCTTGGAAAAATCCGTATTATAATGCGTATAAGTCCCCCGAACATAATAATTGGTCTGATTTCTTGATTCCGCTGCCTTGATGTACTTCGGAAGTATTCTCTCATAGCTTCCCTGACCTCCCCGGTCAGGACGCATACGGTCATTCACCTCTTTACGTCCATCAATGCTGAGGACAAGATTGCCCATCTCCTGATTGACAAATTCCATGATCTCATCTGTCAAAAGCGTGCCGTTCGTTGTCAGCGTAAAACGGAATTTTTTATTTGCAGGCTTCTCCAGACTGCGTCCATAAGCAACCAGCTGCTTTACAACCTCCCAGTTCAACAACGGCTCCCCTCCGAAAAAATCCACTTCCAGATTGACCCTGTTGCCGGAATGTTCTACCAGATAATCCAGCGCCTTTTTACCGACCTCCAGACTCATCAGCTCCCGATCGCCATGATACTCCCCTTCTCCCGCAAAACAATACTTGCATGCAAGATTGCAGTCATGGGCAACATGAAGACACATTGCTTTGACCACCGTCTCCCGCTTCATAAACTGGTCGATATAATTTTCGTAAATATCATCCGTAAAGAGCATATTCTCTTTCACCAGCTCCAGACTCTCTTCCAGAGGTTCAGATAGCTCAGAATCCTCATATCTTTCCCTGAGCGCTTCCGCGTCTGTCCCTGACATCAATTCCTTTTCTACTTTAGGAATCAGATCATAAACCGCATCATCTACTATATGAACGCTTCCGCTATTAACATCTAATACAATATTATAACCATTACTCTGATATTGATGAATCATACTAATAATTATGCCTTTCCATCTATTTCTCTTATCTGTAATCTATCAAAGAAGCAGCGACTCATCACCGCTGCTCCCCAACACATTCATATTCGTATGAATTACTTCTGATGCTCACAACTCTGATTTCCAACGGTACAGGATGTCTTGCATGCTGACTGGCAGGAAGTCTGGCACTCACCACAGCCGCCCTTCTTCATGCTCTTCTTAAAGTCCCTCGTATTTAATGTTTTAATATGCTTCATACTCTTCTTCCTCCACTCTGTCCATAAATGTTAATGATATCTTTCGTCCATCTCATAGAACATAAAACATTGTACCACATATTTTCATAAATAGAAAGCTTTTTTTTATATTTCTGCACTTCACCAGATACGCGGCATATCACAGCCATCTATCTGGAAATCATACCACCCAGCATCCCGCCGCCGCTGCACAAACACAATACGGTCAAAAATTGTCTGTCTATCGCAAACGTCGAACCGTCCACAATCATAGAGATCAGCGTCAGCAGTAGAAAATATGCCAATCCCATCAACAGACCGAATAAAAAACGATGGTGCCCGGCACGGCTTCCGGCAAGCATCCCGGAAACCAGACAGGATATCACATACACCGCAATGATCCCGACGGACACAACTCCGGGCGAAAGATCAAACCAATATAACAAAAATGACATGCTGATCAGCAGCATTGCCGTGATCACATACGAAATCAATAAATATTTTAATAAATGCAGATTCAGATCCTTATTTTCCAAAATTTCCGCTCCCCTCCGCCTTGTTTGAAATCCATCTTTTTTAATGTATATTCATAACTTTATAAAAACTTGACTTTTCACAGATATCTTTTATAATTTATTATTGAAAGGAGTGAACCAAATCTTGGACCAAACCGAATGGATACAGCTTATCATCATTATCTTTCTGTTATTTCTGTCCGGCTTTTTTTCTTCAGCAGAAACCGCATTCTCCACAGTCAATCAGATCCGGCTGCAGAATCTCGCTGACGAAGGCAATAAAAAAGCCGCGCTGGTATTAAAGATCCTGTCTACCTACAGCAAGATGCTCAGCACGATCCTGATTGGTAATAACATCGTCAATATCGCTTCCTCCTCTATTGCTACTGTCTTTGCCACAAGAGTTTTCGGCAGTTGGGCGATTGGTATCGCCACGGGCACTTTGACCATATTTGTTCTCTTATTTGGCGAAATCATCCCAAAAACCTGGGCAAAACTGAATAACGAAAAACTTACCCTTGCCTATGCGCCTGTCATTCACACCCTATGCGTGCTATTAACGCCGGTCATTTTTGTGATCGATAAACTATCCAATGCGATCCTGCGCATCCTCGGCATTGATCCTAACCGGAAGGTCATCAGCATTACCGAAAGTGAGCTGCTCTCCTATGTTGACGTGAGCCACGAGGAAGGGGTCATTGAATCCGAAGAAAAAGAAATGATCTATAATTTATTTGACTTTTCAGATTCCGTGGCAAAGGACATCATGATCCCAAGAATCGATATGGTAGAGATCGACATCCATGCTTCTTATGAAGAACTTCTGGAAGCCTTCCGAAAAAGCATGTATACAAGAATCCCTGTCTATGAAAATACGCCGGATCAAATTATCGGCGTCGTCAATATTAAGGATCTGATCCTCATCGACGACATGGATAAATTTAAGATCCGGAAAGTCATTCGTGATGTATATTATACATATGAATACAAAAAGATACCCGATTTACTGAACGAGATGCGCGAAAAAACCGCCGCCATCTCCATTGTGCTCAATGAATACGGCGCGGCGGAAGGTATGATCACCATGGAAGATCTGCTGGAAGAAATCGTCGGTGAGATCCGTGATGAATATGATGAAGACGAAAAAGAACTTCTGCAGTGCGTCGGAGATCATGAGTACCTGATCGAGGGCAGCATGAAGCTTGACGATATCAATGATCAGCTTCAAACTGAACTGAGCAGCGATGACTATGACTCCATCGCCGGCATCGTCATAGAACATCTGGATGACCGTCTTCCCACTGTCGGCGAAGAAGTCCTCTTAGAAAACGGCACTAAAGTGCGCGTGGAAAGCTTTGAGAATAACCGCATCCAGTCCGTAAGGATGTTCCTTCCGAAACCAAATGAGAATACTGAAACAGAAAATGACAATAAAAAAGAGAAAGACGCTTAAATTCCAAGTCCCTTTTTGATCTTATTTTTGACTCTCTGCAGGGCGTTGTCCGTAGATTTTTCGTCCCTGCCGAGGATCTTCGCAATCTCGATATAATTCAGTCCCACCATGCAGAGATCACAAACCTGCCGTTCCAGCGGACTCAGTTCCTCATTGATGAGTTTTTCGATCCGTTCCACATTTTCTCTGGATATCATACGTTCTTCCGGGTTTTTTTCCAATGGAGCTTCCAGCGCGTTGATCAGCTGCATCTCCTCCCCCGCCCCGTCGTCCGCTTGTGCCGAAGCATAGAGCGAAATATAATGATTTAACGGAAAATGCTTTTTCCGGTCAGCCGCCTGGATCGCTGTATACATC
>CAMWKA010000161.1 GCA_947174725.1 uncultured Lachnospiraceae bacterium
TTAAGAAGGAACTGGCGGAGGCGAAGGAACAGTTTGATAAGGACAAGACCCAGTGGGAAAATGAAAAGGGTGCGGTGGAAAGGCTCTCCAAACTCCGTGAAGAGATCGAATCCGTGAATAATGAGCTCCAGATCGCACAGCGGGAGGGCAATCTGGAGCGTGCCGGGGAGCTTACTTATGGAACGCTGCCGGCGCTCAAAAAGCAGTTGGAGTCTGAAGAAGAACTTGTGAAGAAGAAAGAAGCTTCCATGGTGCATGAAAGCGTCTCTGACGAAGAGATCGCGCGGATCGTGTCAAGGTGGACGGGGATTCCGGTGGCGAAGCTCACAGAATCGGAACGGAACAAAATCCTGCATCTGGATGAGGAACTGCATAAGCGGGTCATCGGGCAGGAGGAAGGTGTGACTAAGGTGTCCGAGGCAATCATCCGCTCCAAAGCGGGCATCAAAGATCCGGGGAAACCCATCGGTTCCTTCTTATTCTTAGGTCCCACCGGTGTGGGAAAGACAGAGCTTGCCAAATCTTTAGCGCAGACATTGTTTGATGACGAGTCCAATATCGTCCGGCTGGATATGAGTGAATATATGGAAAAACATTCCGTGGCAAGGTTGATTGGGGCGCCTCCGGGATATGTGGGTTATGACGAAGGCGGACAGCTTACAGAGGCGGTACGAAGAAAACCGTATTCGGTCGTATTGTTTGATGAAGTGGAAAAGGCGCATCCGGATGTATTTAACGTGCTTCTTCAAGTGCTGGATGACGGAAGGATCACGGATTCCAGAGGCAGGACGGTGGATTTTAAGAATACGATCCTGATCATGACGTCCAATATCGGCGCGCCGACACTGTTGGAAGGAATAGATGAAAACGGCAATATCAGCGATGCGGCACAGGCAGAAGTCATGGAGGAATTGAAACTGCATTTCAGACCGGAATTTTTAAACCGTCTGGACGAAGTGATCCTGTTCAAACCGTTGACAAAGGATAATATTGCAGGCATTGTGGATCTGATCATCAGGGAACTTAACCGCCGTCTTCTGGATAAAGAAATCAGCGTGGAACTGTCAGCAGAAGCCAAAAATTATATCACGGAGCACGGCTATGACCCTGTGTATGGGGCAAGACCGTTGAAACGGTATATCCAGAAGACCGTGGAGACATTGAGTGCGAAGCTGATCTTAGCGGACGAGATCCATGCAAGGGATACCATTCTGATCGATGTGCAGGATGGGGAGCTAAAGGCTCTGCGCAGACCCTGAACACATGACGCGTCAAAGAAGCGGAAATGGATTGACAGAAGTTGATGCGGATAGTATATTTTTAATACCGATAATATGTGAAGGATCTTAGGAAGCAGTGTGAAAAATATATCTAAGGCAGTAAAAAACACTGCCTAAGATATATTATGTTTCACACCGAAAAACGCAAAAGCGGCGTTTTTCATTTCTATTTGAGCCGCCGAAGGCGGCATGAGGGGTTGATATGTCGTTTATTGAGTTTAAGGATGTAAGAAAAATATATGGTCAGAACGACGAGGCCAAAATCAAAGCGTTGGACGGCGCAAGTTTTTCCATTGAAAAAGGGGAACTTGCGGTGATCCTCGGCGCGTCCGGCGCGGGCAAGACGACGGCGCTCAATATTCTTGGTGGCATGGATACGGCAACTTCCGGAGAAGTGATCGTGGATGGAAAAAATATCGGGAAATATTCCACAAGGGAATTGACGAAATACAGGAGATTCGATATCGGATTTATTTTTCAGTTTTATAATCTTGTACCCAACCTGACTGCCTTGGAAAATGTGGAACTGGCGGCGCAGATCTGTCCCTCGTCATTGGATGCGGCGCAGATGCTTGACAAAGTAGGGTTGTCCGGCAGAAAGAATAATTTTCCTTCCCAGTTATCCGGCGGAGAACAGCAGCGTGTGGCAATCGCGAGAGCCATTGCCAAGAATCCCAAGCTGCTGCTTTGCGACGAGCCCACAGGCGCGCTGGATTACAATACGGGAAAACAGATTTTGCAGCTTTTGCAGGATACCTGCAGGAGAGATAAGATCACGGTCATCATCATTACGCACAATTCCGCTCTGGCACAGATGGCGGATAAGGTGATACGTTTTCAGTCGGGAAATGTGCGGGACATCACGGTCAATGAGAACCCCGTGCCGATTTCGGAGATTGAATGGTAGATTATGCAAAAAAATATTGACAATCATTCGGGGATTCGATATAATAGCAAAGCGGGTTGAAAATAAGAACGCAAATCAGGTAGTCCTTTTGGGGTCTTAGCTCAGCTGGGAGAGCATCTGCCTTACAAGCAGAGGGTCATAGGTTCGAGCCCTATAGGCCCCACTGATTTTCAACCTACAAAAATTATTTTATATATGGCGAGATAGCTCAGTTGGCTAGAGCACACGGTTCATACCCGTGGTGTCGAGGGTTCAAATCCCCCTCTCGCTACTTGAAAAAGTCCGGAATTCCTTGTTAAATCAAGAAATCTGGACTTTTTTAATGTCCCCTGAGATCAAATTCATGAAAAATGGTGTCATTGCTTCCCCATGAATAAACAATGTAATAATCATCGCCTTCTATATCTGTTTTAAATGTCATATTTGTATGTCCGTCGGAGAACTCTACATCTGTAGTATTCTGGTTTTCAACCATACATTCCCATTCATGTTCCGAGAATGCCCCATAATATTCTTTTAATTCGTCTAAAGAAAGTTCGCTTTTGATGAGGATAGCGCCAAAATATTGCATTCCGTTACCGTTTCCGACAATTTTCCCTGCTTCATATATAGACTCAATAAATTCCGTGTTATTTGGGAGCGGCAGATCTACAAGTTCGCCGGCTGTTTTCTTCGCCACATTATCATTAAAAAATGGTGCAGCAATTCTTATGGCTATATATGTAATCACAACACATGAAACAAGGCATGAAACAACAATCAATACTTTCTTCATTTATATGGTCTCCTTAATTAATAATTGAAGTTATACAGAGCCTGATTTAAAGTGAATCTTCAATAGTATTATAGCAAAAAACCGGATCATTTCAACTACAGGTACTTTTTTTCGGGAAGTATGCGCAAAAAGCAAAAAAATATTTATGATACTTTACTATTTCCTTTCTCTAAATTTATGATATAATATTTGCAGGCAAAAATGAACGCTAAAGTGCGGTATTTATTTTGGCAACATTAAAGCGGCATTTTTCATTTCTATATTAAGTCGCAGCAGAACTGCTGCATGAAGGTTAGTGTTGATAACATAACTGACAGGAGAGTAACTTGATGAGAAGATACATGCTGATTGTTGATGACGATGAGGGAAGTCGTGAACTGCTGACAGAGATATTTAAAAAGGATTATGATATTATACAGGCATCGAATGGACGGGAAGCGATCATAGAGATTGGTATACATATGAATGACATTGCGGTCATCCTTCTGGATCTTTTGATGCCGGTGATGAACGGATATCAGGTGCTGCAGATCTTAAATTCCAGAAAGGTTCTGGAACATATACCGGTGGTTATGATCACGTCGCAAAATGATGAACAGACGGAATTTTCCTGTTATTCCATGGGAGCAAGCGCAGTGATATCCAAGCCGTTTGTGACGCAGACGGTCATCCAGCGGATCAATAATCTGGTGGAAACATACCGCAGCGCGGACGCGCTGGCGCATAAGGTTGAGAGTCAGAGAGCCAAACTCCACGAACAGGAACGGAAGATGGAACTTTTTAATGAGAAGCTGATCGATGTGGTCAGCAATATCGTTGAGTTCCGGGATCTGGAATCCGGCGAGCATGTCAAAAGGGTGAAGGGGCTGACGCGGATCATGGCGGAAGCGTATATGGAACTGTTTCCGGACTCAGGTCTGACACAGGAAAAGATCAATGTCATCGTTCGGGCATCGGCGCTTCACGATATCGGCAAGATTGCCATACCGGATGGGATCCTTTTGAAACCCGGTAAGCTGTCCAGTGAAGAATTTGAGATCATGAAGAGCCATACGACGAAGGGATGTAAGATATTAAAGCTTCTGGATATCGTGCAGGACAATGAACAACTGCAGGCCTCCTATGATATCTGCCTTTATCATCATGAACGGTACGATGGCAAGGGCTATCCGGAGGGATTGAAAGGGGATGATATCCCATTATCAGCGCAGTTGGTTTCCGTGGTGGACGTTTATGACGCTCTGGTTTCGGAGCGTGTTTATAAAAAAGCACTTGATAAGGATACAGCCTATCATATGATCATGGATGGCAAGTGTGGTAATTTTGCACCGAAGCTATTAAAATGTATGGAATATGCAAGGACAAGGATCGAGGGATTTGCAGACAGCCATAAGGGATGAATCATGATATATGCTGTGATTAAACCGATTTTAGAAAGGAAGGAATTATGACAGACGAAGCAAAACAGGAGCTGCTTAACGCAGGGGTGGATTTAGAAGGCGCTATGGAGCGGTTTTTACATAATGAAGCTATGTATGAAAAGTTCTTGAAAAAATTTTTGGCAGATCCTAATTATCAGGAACTGGTGACAGCCGTTGCAGAGAAGGATTGCAATAAAGCATTTACGGCGTCTCATACATTAAAAGGAGTATGCGGTAATCTTGCGCTGCAGGGATTATTTCATGCGATCCGTGATCAGGTAGAATGTTTCCGGTCTGAAAACTTTGAGGAGGGGGCAGCCATGATGCCGGCTGTCACAGCGGAATATGACAAGATCGTTGCAACGATCAAAAAAACTTTTCCGTAAAAATCCGATGATTATAGTCTGGTGATTGTTGTGGGAAGATGGAGGTTACGGTAATGGCGATGTTAGAATGTCCGGGCTGCAAGAGGATCGTTGATGATACTGCGAAAACATGTCCGGGTTGTAAATATAATATTAAAAAATATGTAAAGCAGATGCATAAAGATGAAAAAAAGAACGGCAAGAGCAATGCGTTTGGTTCCATCGGACTGAACTCAGTATATAACGCAAAGCCGGTTGCGGCAATGAATGTCCCTAAGTTGGATTTTCTGGCACAAACAAATGCCGCAGAGCAGCCGATGTTTGAATCTCCATCATTGATTCAGCCGGCAGTGACGCCTGCGGTCATGCCGAGTGAAGAGCCGATATTTGAATCGCCGTCATTAAACCAGCCGACGGTACAGCCT
>CAMWKA010000162.1 GCA_947174725.1 uncultured Lachnospiraceae bacterium
GGAGTAATTGTCGCCTGAATCCCACCTACGATAACAGTGATATTATGGTCCATCTTTTTGACTTTTTCAGCCAGATATAAAAAATTTGTAATATCACTGCATTGAGAAGTAAGTCCAACCACCTCGGGATTAAAATCCTTCATGTACTTCTTTAAGTGTCGTACTGATTCGGCCATAAAATCTACCAATAAAACCTGATGGCCTAATTCTTCCAAAATGGTAGTTACACATTCGATTCCCATAGGCTCGCCCAACATAAATTTTTTAACACTGGTTATTTTTTTATTGATATGCGGTCTGATCAAAAGTACCCTCATGTTTATTTTCCTCCTTCAATCGTCTGCTTCTTTCTGATCTTTTTATCCTTTTTCTTTAGGGGATCAATGTTCCTTGCAGCCAGATACATAAAAAATAGCGACAGTCCCAGTATACAGATGCCGGAAAGAATACACCAAAGCGAATCAGGACCATGAGCAAGCAGTTTTATAAGAAATCCATCAGACCTATGAATCTCATAAGACATTTCTGAATCTCCCCTCATGGAAAGCATAAAAAATTCTTCCAGAAATAAGACCGGGTTCAGCATAAAAAAGAGCATGCCATCAGTACTCCTCCTGCCTGTGACATACGTCAATATCATCTCCGGGAACATCGTAATAACACACATAGAAAGACTTAAGCCATACGTCCGCGTGATCGAAGTAACAGATCTACTGCTGATAGAAGAGCAAAATACTCCAACACTTCCTACAAAAGTAGCAAAAACAAAGATCACAACAAGGAACAGAAACAGCACCCACCACGAAAGCCCTCCCAGTACAAATGCAAGCGCCATAACAGGGATGCTTGCCGTTACATACAACAGGACTTCCGCTACAGCAGAAAATACTTTTCCATATACGATCTCCATAGGCGATAAACAGGTCGTCAGCAAAATATCAAACGTCTGCCGTTCCTTTTCACCGGATATGGAAGACGCCGTCATCACCGGGACCACCAATGCCACCATGCAGACCTGTGCAATCCCCATCATTGGAAAAAGATTGATCAGCTTGTCATAGGTATTCTGATGATCATAACCGGACTGCATGCTTAACATTGATACTGTCATGATAAATATATAAGCCTGAACCGCTTCATATGCCATCAGCCCCCACGCAAACTTCATACTGCGTGCGGTGACCTTAAACTCTTTTTTCATAATTGGATTCAACACGATCTTCATTCCGGCATTCCTCTGTGTCATTTATGATTGCTACTCAACATTTACCCGCTCCGCGATCTCTTTCAACTTATCCAGCGTAACACCAAGCCTGTGCTGTCCTGCCAGTTCTTCCGTATAGTCTTCCAGAAGATACGCCGTATACAGTCCATCCGCCTGATGGGTAACTACCGGAATCAGATCGGCTTCCACGATCTCACAGCCGTTTAATGTAATCGCTGCCTTAAACTGTGCCATTCCCCCTAAGATCCGTTCCGGCATATCCTGTGCGGACACAAAATTGCCCAAAGAATAATAGACAAGCATCCGGTGTCCGTCTTCCGCGGTGATCCATTCATAAGGCTGGAGCACGTGAGGATGCGTACCGATCACTACGTCTACCCCTTCCTCTAAAAAGACCTGTGTCCAACGATTCTGTTCCTCATCCGGCTCCGTTTGATATTCCGTCCCCCAGTGGGCAAACACGATCACAATATCCGCCGCTTCCTGCGCTGCCCTGATATCCGCCCTGATCTGCGCCTCATCCATAAGCTTATGTACCGCATAAGGACAGTCATCCGGCAACGGCTGACCGTTCAGACCATAGGTATAATTGAAAAGCGCAAAGCTGATCCTGCGTTTACGGATGATCTGAAACGGAACGGGATCGGACGCATGTTCCGACGGCTGTATCCCTAAAGGAAGTATATCATATTTCTCATAAAAATGATACGTTGTGTCAATCCCTTCCATCCCCTGATCCAGCGCATGATTCGCTGCAGCCGTTACTACGTCAAATCCTGCGTTTACCACTGCTTCGCCCGCAGACAAGGGCGTACCGAATCTGGGAAAATCACTGTAGCAGGAAGGTTCCGACGTATAGATCGTCTCCTGATTCATCACAGCGACATCCGCTTCCTGTATCACATCGGAAATATTCTCATAGAGAAAATCAAAACTCCCCTGTTCCAATCCGCGGTAATAGATAGGCGCATGGATCAGCACATCTCCCACCGCAACAAAATCCACTTCCGTATCTACCCGTTCCAATCCCCAGGAAAGCCATGCCCAGCTGCTTAACTGCTCCTGCCTGTCCAGAAGGATCAGATATCCATGCTCATCATAAGTCCAGTCCTGCACTTCCATACCCAGATCAGACGCCATCCAGACCGGCGATATCTCTCCGCCGTCCCAATCATAGATAAAGATATGCTGTGACCAGCGATCGTCATTTTCCTCTACCCAGAACGGCCGATGCCCTCCATACGTACCTATCCTCCAGCAGAGCAGCAACAGTTCCTGCTTCCCGTCAGAGTCGATATCGCCCCATTGGAAATCCTGCACAAGATACTCAGACGGTGTGCTCCATATGGTTTCTCCCTCATATAAAAAATCAAGATGACGGTTCTTTAGGGAAATTAGGATGTCAAGATCGCCACACTCCAAAACAGACTCTTTCCATTCGATCCATCTAGGCAGAAAAGCCCCCTTCTTCCACAGCAATAGGAAAACAGCGGCGGTAAATACCGCCACTGCTATAATAATGATACATTTCAAACCAATCTTTTTTATCTCGCCCAATCTATTTTGTCCTGTCATCTTTTCCATATCATCCGTGAAAAATCGTTATCATTTAATATCCCGCCCTATACGCCTGCGTCCAATCCGGCTGCCCGATCTCCGCAGTCTTTTCATATTCGTAATTATCATTCATCTCCCAGCCCATCATCAGCCGCCACTGGGAATCCGTCAGACGGTCGTTTAACGGCCATTCAAACTGATAAAAGGTATATACAGCACCGCTGCAGATCCGGATCGTTCCGTCTACCGGAACCGCCACATAGATTTCAGACGCCCGTCCGTTAGCCACCTCTAAGACTGAACCCTCAAGATTCGATGCAATATCAACTACCAGCGGACATGGAAATTCTGCTGCCGCGATATATTCGGAGTCCGCCTGATCCCGCACGGCTTCCATCCAGAAATGTTCCAGCGATCCACCATAACCGCGGATCAACTCATACTCCTCATCGGTCAGCGTTTCATTTAACAGTTCTTTTTCGGAGATCGTAACAAGCTGATCTGCAAGATCCTCCAGCCTTTGCAGATTCTCCAGATCCGCATCGCTGATCATACCGTAAGCCGCCAGACCCTCCGCTGTCTGTTTCGCCAAAAGGCTGAATTTTGCATATACCAAAGGCTCCGGCTGTACATAACCGCGATCGTCAACCACCTCTTCGCCGCCGCCCATTTCCGCCAATACCTGTTTAGAATATAAAACGGTGTCATGTTTCAGTTCTGTATAACTTCCCGCAAATGTCTCCAGATCCTTCTGCCACCAGACTTCCGTCTGCATAAAGAACGGGTAGCCTTCTCCCTTCTCCGTCAGCAGCGGACGCAGCGTATCCAGCCAGCATGCGTACAGACTCGCCGACCATAACTCGGGGGACGCATTGTTATACTGCCTGCGAAGTTCTTCCATATTTTCCGAATAACCTTGATATCCCGTATCGCCCTGCGCCTCCAAAATATTCAAAGCAGTATCGCTTCCCAGCGCAGCCGGTACGTCCAGCACATCCGGAAGCATCCTTGCTTCTCCGTTCCCATTCTCTCCTACTGTGTCATAGATCAGTTTTTGCATGATTGCCGCGTCAATAGTGAAACGCTGTCCCATAAAGCGATAGTTTAACTCTTCTGTATCGTCATTGCCATCGGAAAGCGAATTGATCACCGGCGGTTTCAATCCGGCTGTCAAGGTATGAAACTGCTGCCATGCATCATTATCTCCAATGAGATCCTCCAGAGAAATATTTTCTCCGTACACTTCTGCAATCACCGGCAGATATTCGTAATATCCAAGATCATCGCTTGCTCCAGCAAAGAAAGAAGTTACCGAGTAGATAGATTCCCACTGCCGGATAGTCCCCTTATTTAACGCCAGCGTCATTAAAAGCGCGCTTCTGTCCGCCAGTTCATCTTTCTGGCGATAACCGATACGCCCGTACCACATCATTGCGCGGAAATACCGTTCCAATTGTTCATCACCTTCATAATACCCTCTGGGTTTATATTGGGAATAATCCTCGTCTCTGTTCATCAGAGGAGAACCGGCAATTCCGGCAGCATCACTGATCAACTGTAATTCTCTCTCCGCAATCTCCGCCGCAAAGTCAGGGATCTCTATCCCCTCATCCTGCAGGCACGCGCCGACGGCAAAAAAGATGACGTTCTGTTTTGCGGCTTCCTCCCATTCGCTGCCCTTCAAGACCTCATACTGCGCCAAAGACTCTGACAGCATCGCCCCGCTTACATCAGACAGTGCGGCAGATAAATATTGTTTTTCCGTATTTCTTAATAAATAACTGAAATAAAGGTGATACGTATGCATCAGTGAATCTACCGTAACAAAATTAGGAAACTGCATATATCGGTTTTCCTCGTAAACTTGGAAAAATTCATTGGCATAACCTTCCTTCGATACAAAAAAACCGTTGCTGACAAGCATGCTGATTCCTTGATCCGAAAAAGAGTATCTGCGCGCATTTACAATATTGCTTAAGTCGGCTTCCACAGTATATTCAGGAACAACAGGAACTAAGTCTGCATTATAATTCAAAGTTGCCTCCGCGTTATAAAAGGAAGGACGCGTCAGGTCAGAAAGTGTCAGGTCATAGGCAGACCCTGTTGTTTCCGGCGGCTCTACGTTGACAGAGTCCCCCGGCGTTTCTCCGGATCCCTCTGTCTCTCCGGCCAATTCCGTGTTATCCTGCTCACCCTTATCCCGTATATTGTTGAAAATAAAAAATCCGCCGATCCCCAAAACTGCAACAGCCAGAACTGCTGCGACTACGATGACGGTAGTTTTTGATTTATTCTCCATAATCTCCCTCGTTTCCGCAAGTTTTTACACAAAAATTGAATTGCTAACCATAATCATTTTAATGATAAGATTATATCCAATAG
>CAMWKA010000163.1 GCA_947174725.1 uncultured Lachnospiraceae bacterium
ACCTATATTCCCAAGACGGATAGACATTTTTCCGCAAGCCTTGCTGTAGTTCCGCTGCAGTTGATGGGGTATTACCTGAGCCTTGCGAAAGGTCTGGACGTGGATAAGCCGAGAAATCTTGCGAAGTCAGTTACGGTAGAATAGGGAGGCAGACGGGAATTTTGCGCCGCTGCGGAATATAAGTTAAACGGATAGGGGAGTGAAGACATGAAATATAAGGTGTTGATAACTGGCAGGGCATTTTTGGTAATTGATGATTTTTTTGTGAGGACGCAGGACACTTTTGAGTGTATGTCGACATCCGACCGTGAATCGGATCTTCAACTGCATATGAAATTGTTTCAGCCGGATATCTTTGTCTTTTGTCCTAAAGAGGAGACGAAAGAACGGATGGAGCGCATCAGTGAAGCGAGATATAAAGCGGAAAAGGAAGTTATGATGGTGGTGATAGGGGATTCTGCGGATGTGCAGAATTTTACCTCAGCCTGCAAAGGCGCTGTGGATCTTGTGCTTCACAAACCGATCTCTATCAGTAAAGTGCAGGAGGAGATTCTGTCGATCATACGGGCGAAGGAAAGAAAGGCTGCAGAAAAAGCGGCGATGGAGGCGCAGGCGGCAGAGGAAGCAAGGCTGGCAATGGAGGCGCAGGAGCAGGGCGGAGCGGATAACAGCGGTATGAAGCATGTATTGGTCATTGACGATGATCCGGTGATGCTTAAGACGATCAAGCGGTATCTGGGGGAAGAATATAACGTTGCTACGGCGTTAGCGGGAAAGATAGCATTGAAATTCCTGGAGAAAAGAACAACGGATGTTATTTTGCTGGATTATGAGATGCCGTCTATGAACGGACCTGAGGTGCTGGATATCCTTAGGGCAAATGAAAAGACAAAGAATATACCGGTTGTTTTCTTGACCGGTGTGAATGAGGTGGATAAGATACAGAAGGTATTGACCATGAAGCCGCAGGGGTATATGTTGAAACCGGTGAATAACGAAGAACTTCACCGTACCTTGAAGAAGATATTAGGTTGAAAATTTCTATTTGAGATACCAAAGGCAGTATGGGAGATTAAAATAAGAGGTAGAACAGACTACATAGAAGGGATCATAATCAGGAGATGAAAAAAACAGATTCCCCAGAAAAACTTCGATTGACAGATCTGATTGAAGTGGAGATCCTGCAGAAGATGCAGGATGCTTTTGCGAAAATGACAGGAATGGCGGCGTTGACAACAGATGAAAACGGCGCTGCCATAACGAAAGGGACAAATTTTTCGGCTTTTTGTACAGATTACTGCAGGAAATCTGTAGTGGGGATAAAAATGTGCGAAGAGTGTGACAGGAAGGGTGCGTTAATGGCGCTGGAGAAGAAGGGCCCCGTGTCCTATTACTGTCATGCGGGACTGATAGACTTTGCGGCGCCGATTATCCTGAATGGAACGATGATCGGCGGTTTTATTGGCGGTCAGGTGCTGACGCAAAAGCCATACCGTGAGGCGATGAGGAAGATCGCGGCAGAGATCGATGTTGATCCCGAAGGGTTTTTAAAGGCGGCGGAAGAAACGAATATTGTGGAGAAGGAGACGATACAAAGGGCGACGGAAGCTATCTATGAGGTTGCGGAGATTCTTACCGATATGGCATATAAGGCATATGTATCTTTGCAGCTCAGTATGGAGGCTATGCAGGCCGCCTCTTTGAAATCGGATTTTCTTGCGAATACAAGCCATGAGATCAGGACGCCGATGAACGCCATTGTCGGTATGGCGCAGCTTGCGCTTAGGGAGCAGCTGCCAAATACGGCAAGGGATTACCTGAATCAGATCGTAAGTTCCAGCCAGATCCTGCTTACGATTATTAATGATATTCTTGATTTTTCTAAGATAGAATCGGGAAAGATGACAATTGCAGAGGAAGTCTATTCACCGGTTGCCATGTTGAGGGATATTATCAATATCATTGTTACAAGGATTGGCGACAAGGATGTGGAACTGCTGATCGATATTGAACCGACGATTCCAAAGGAGTTGCTGGGCGACAGCATAAGAATCCAGCAGATCATTGTAAATCTTGCCAATAACGCTGTTAAATTTACAAGAAACGGTAAGGTTGCGATCAGTATGCATTATCAGAGAAAGTCAAAAGATGAGATTCTGCTGCAGTGTTCCGTAGAGGATACGGGAATAGGAATCAAAAAGGAAGATTATGATAAACTCTTTGAAGCGTTTCAGCAGCTGGACAGCAAGCGAAATAGAGGCGTGGAAGGGACAGGGCTGGGACTGGTGATCGCGCATAATCTTTTAGACCTGATGAACGGCAGGATTTATGTGGAGAGCGAATACGGGATGGGCAGCATCTTTTATTTTGAACTGCCACAGAAGATCATCACGGAAGAACCGAGTATTGATTATCACTGCGATAAAGAGGGCGTAGCTGCGATGATCAGCAATTCTTATGTCAGGGAACAGCTGAGAAAAGATGTGGAGCGCTATGGGGCTTTGTTTTTTGAAGAGTCTTCTCCGGAAAAGATCATGCAGCTTTCTGAAACGGGAAAGCTTCATTTTTTATTTATTGAACGGATGGCAATGACACAGGAGGTGGAAGAACTCCTTTCCCGCCATCCGGAACTAACAGTTGTAGTGCTTTCGTCGATGCAGGGGATGCAGAACGGTATGTGGGACAATTTTGTACAGATGAAAAAACCCGTTCATTCCGCTAATCTTGTCCACATTTTCCAGCATGAGGATATCCATATGTCAGCTTCGGAGACTTCCGGAGATGTGATTTCCTTTATTGCGCCGGATGCGGAGATTTTAATTGTGGATGATAACGCGATCAATCTGACTGTGGCGGAGGGACTTTTAGAACCGCTGCAGATGAAGATCGACAGGGCGCTTAGCGGTAAAGAGGCGATCGATATGATCTCCAATAAACATTATGATATCATTCTGATGGATCATATGATGCCGGAGCTTGATGGTGTGGAAACGACGCGTATTATCAGAAGATTTCATTTGGAATATGACGATGTTCCGATCATTGCCTTGACAGCCAACGCAATAGCAGGGACACAGGAGAAGTTTATTAAGGAAGGCATGAATGATTTTATTGCAAAACCGATTGAATTGCAGATTATGTTGGATAAGTTGAGAAAATGGCTTCCGGCAGGGAAAGTGGTCAATATCCAAACGGATAATACCGGCGGCAGTGCGGCAAATGCGGCGCTTCTGTCCGCGGGAAAGGAGAAAGCGCCCGCCATAGTGATTGAAGGACTTGATACGGGATATGCGTTGGGACTTCTGGGCTCTGAAAAATTATTCTGGGCGGTTCTAAAGGATTATTATCATGCAATTCCCAAGAAAATGGAACGGATTGAAGAATATGAAAAGAAAGAGCAGTGGCAGGAATATACGATTGAGGTGCATGCCCTGAAAAGTGCTTCCAGACAGGTCGGTGCGTTAAAACTTTCGGAACGTGCAGAAAATTTGGAAAATGCTGGCAATCGGAACGATTCCGACATGATTCATGCACTGACAGGTGAGCTGCTGCTGCAATGCAGATATTATCAGGAGATATTAAGACCGTATTTTCCGGAGGAAGATAAGACAGCCGATCAAGGAAAGATTACGAAGGAAGCACTTGCGGAAGCATTTGAAAAGATCAGCGAAGCACTGGAAGAACTGGATATGGATACCGCAGGTGAGATGGTGATGAAACTAGCGGAATATAGATACGACGGATGGCAGAAAGAATTGCTGAAAAAGATGGAAAACGCCGTAGAGGATATGGATGTGGAGCAGTGCGAGGAGATCATAGAAACGTGGGAGAACAGGCTTAAAGAGTAAGCGTGTGGAAAATACTTTAGAAATGAGGTTGGATATGGGGAATTATCAACAGCTATCCGAAGAACTGCAGGAGCGGATAAAAAAGGAAAGAAAAGCTCACTGGATCAATCCGTATGCCTTTCAAAACGAAGATGTGCTAAGGCGTAATATGGACCACGATCAGGCGTCGCTCTGGCGGCCTGCTTTTGTAAGGGATTGTGAGAAGATCATGAATATTCCCTACTATAATCGTTATGGAGATAAGACGCAGGTGTTTTCTTTGTACCGGAATGATGATATCACAAGACGTCTGACCCATGTGCAGCTGGTATCACGGACTGCCAGAAATATCGGACAGATGCTGGGACTGAACCTTGATCTGATAGAAGCAATCTCCTTAGGGCACGATATCGGGCATACGCCCTTTGGACACGCGGGGGAGCGTAAGCTGAACGAGCTTTATTTTGGCAGGACGGGACGTCATTTTTCGCATAATATCCATAGCGCCAGAGTGCTGGATACGATTTTTCCGGTCAATATCAGCCTGCAGACACTGGATGGCATTATCTGTCATAATGGCGAAATGGAACTGGAAAAATACGAGCCTTCTCCCTACAGGGACTTTACGGAGTTTGATCGGAAGATGGAGGCATGCTATCTGGATACGGCTGCCTGCAAAAAGCTGGTGCCCGCGACGTTGGAGGCATGTGTTATGAGAGTGTCTGACATCATTGCCTATCTGGGCAAGGACAGGCAGGATGCCATGAAACTGGGACTGCTGCAGGACGATTCGGAATTTGCGGATCATGAGATGGGAAAGAGCAATGCAGAGATCATCCACAATATGACGGTCAATATCATAGAATGTAGTTACGGAATGCCGTATCTGAAGATGGATGCGCAATATTATGAGGCGTTTTCCAGGGCAAAGAAGGAAAATTATCAAAGAATCTATGGGCATGATGTAAATACAAGAGTATTTGATGAGCAAATTTTCCCGATGTTTGAGGCTGTATATGAAAAACTTTTGAAAGATATGACAGCGCATGATCGGGAGTCGGTAATTTACAAGCATCATATTGATTATATCAGGAGTTATAGCAGATATTACAGTGGGAGAATCGATTATGAGGCGCAGGAAGCCAATGCCGTCGTTGTGGATTATATGGCGAGTATGACGGATGATTATTTTATCGATTTGTATGAATATCTGTTCCCGAAGGGAAAGTATAAGGTGAAATACAAAGGATATTTTGAATAAGCGGTATGAAAACGATTTTCTATGAAATACTAATAAAG
>CAMWKA010000164.1 GCA_947174725.1 uncultured Lachnospiraceae bacterium
ATAAATGTTTCATGCTGCTCCGCCGCCTGCTGCATCAGTTCGCCACGGCGGATCACCAGACGAAATCCTGTCTGACAGTCAAAGATCCCTGCCGCCGTCGCCGCACTGACTTCCCCCAAAGAAAATCCTGCTGCCATCTCCGGTTTGATCCCTTTTTCCAAAAGAACCGCTTCCGCTGCCAATTCCATAGCAAACAGACAGGGCTGCGTATTCTTTGTTTCTTTTAATTCTTCCTCTGTCCCCTGAAAGCACTGCGCCATCGTTCCGGGACGAATCTCTTCACATATCTGAAAGATATTTTTTGCAGCATCATACTGTTCATAAAGGTCTTTTCCCATACCAGGATACTGATCTCCCTGACCGGAAAAAACAAATGCTATTCTACCCATGACGCTGCCCTCCTTAAGATTGGTTCCGCTTCTTCCATCACTTCTCTTACGATCTCAGCAGCGGGCTGCTCTTTTTTCACCATCGCGGCAATCTGTCCCGCAAGGAAACAACCCTTTTCATTGTCTCCTTCCTGCACTGCCAGCCTGAGCGCCCCTGTTCCAAGAGCTTCCAGTTCCTCATCCGGCATCCCGCCGTATTCCGCTTTGGAATAATCTCTGGCAAATGGAGTACGGAGACTGCGCACAGGATGTCCCAGCCGCTTTCCCGTCACCATGGTACAAAGATCCGTTGCCTTTAATATCTTTTCTTTATAGGAAGGATGGATCGAACATTCTTCTGCGCTCAAAAAGCGTGTGCCCATCTGTACGCCGCATGCGCCAAGCATCAGCGCTGCCGCCACGCCTCTGCCGTCAGCAATACCGCCTGCCGCGATCACCGGCAGATCCGTAGCGTCGCAGATCTGCGGAACCAAGACCATCGTGGTCAGCTCACCTACATGACCGCCGCTTTCTCCGCCTTCCGCAATCAACGCTGTCACACCCATCCTTGTCAGCCTTTTTGCCATGGCTACGGAAGCAACGACAGGGATCACCTTGATCCCCGCTTCCTTCCAGCTTTCTATGTACTTACCGGGATTCCCTGCTCCGGTCGTGACAACATCAGCCTTTTCTTCTACCACGACCCCGGCAACTTCATCCGCAAAAGGACTCATCAGCATGATATTCACACCGATTGGTTTTGACGTCATAGACTTTGCAATGCGCAACTGTTCCCTGACATATTCGCCAGGCGCATTGCCTGCAGCTATAATTCCAAGACCGCCGCCCTCCGATACCGCGGCAGCAAGCCTGCCATCAGCGATCCACGCCATTCCCCCCTGAAAGACGGGATAGCGGATACCTAATATTTCACAAATTTCTGATTTGATCATGGTAAAACCTTGCCTTTCCTACCTAATTTTCCTGTGCCAACTTCCATGCCGCAGCTTTGCCACGGCTCACAGACCTTGCTGTGAACAATTAGAATCTTTTCTCACACTTATGCCGTCTTGCTCTGGATAAACTTATCAAGATCATCCACTGTCTCAACCTTCTGATCCAGCTCGATCTCCATGCCGATCTCATCCTCTAAGCTCATCAGCAATTCTACAGTATCCAGGGAATCGATTCCCAGATCCACAAACTTGCTTTCCGGCGTTACTGTAGCTACATCACAACCTGTTCTTTCAGCAATGATCTTTGCAATTTTGTCAAAATACATTTTTCTCTTCCTCCAATATTTGTTTTCAGCAGCCCGCTGACCCCTGTCTGCCGGGCAGACATATCCGCTCTGCCGCCTGTTTTCCATTCTATGATTTTCAGATTCATAGGGCGTTCCTTTAGCGTTCCTTTAGCGTTCCATATTTTGTAAAACATCAAAAACGCCCGACATTTTTAATGTCGGGCATTTTTTAATGTCTAGTGACCTCAAACCTCTCCAGTTCCACATCCTCATCATCCTCCCGGATGCCCGCCTTCTGCTTCGCAATGGCAACCTGATCAGCAACCGTATCCACACCCTCCAGATTCGGAAGCAGCAATCCTCTCTTACTTCCTTTTGTCACAATCACCCCATACCGTTTCACATCCAGTTCCGCAGCAGAAGTAATCCTCTCCGCCTCTCCAAGCACATCCACGCTGAGCGTCAGATATTTTAATTCCTCCGGTCCGATCGGTGAAAACCGCGGATCTCTGGAAGACGCACTGACCGCATTTTCGATGATCTCCTCCGCGATACTGCCATAGACCGGAGCTATCGTCCCAATACATCCTCGCAGTTTCCCCTGCTTCTTGATCGAGACAAAAACACCGGCGCGCTGCTCATACATTTCCTTACTCAGATCCTCCGGAACTGCGGGTCTTTTTCCCGTACGAACATATGCTTCTACCGTACTGTGAGCCAGTCTGACGTACGTATCCTCTTTTGCGCGCTGCTCTGCAAGTTTTTCCATCAGCACCGCCTCAAACCGATCTGCAAAATTCCGCCCCTCATCCTGCCCCTGCGCTTCATAGGTGCAGATTCCATAACCCACGCCAAAAGGACCTTCATAGGAAAGACACTCTGACACAACTGCCGTCCTATCCAATGCGCCAGCCATGATCGTAAAGGAACGGTGTCCGCACTCACCCGCGCTATTTAAGAAATCCTCCGAAAAATCAAAAAGCTCCTCAAATGCCGCCCTGCCCATCACGTCCATGATACGGCGGTCATACTCCGGTCCCTCCTTTTGATATCCATATGGTCCGTCTTCCTTTAGGCGGTGGGATAAATCTCCGCTTCCGATCACTACAGCGTTTCTGCCAAGACCTGCAGCCGCTTCTTTGATACATTTTCCCAACTCATAATGCTTGAATAAGGACTCTCCGGACAGACCTATCCGCACAAGCCGGTAGTTCCTCAAATACTGATTGACAAAATATAGCGGCACCATCGTCCCATGATCCAACCGCTTATCCCGCTCTCCCATCGTTCCTGCCGGAAGATGACGCGCCTCCGCCAGCCTGCACAATTCCTGCACAAATTCCGTATCATAAGACAGCTCCATTTTGACCTCTGCCGCATGAAACTGCGAAAAATCACCGACAGCGCCATTCCCGGGTGAAATATGAAAATAATCCGCATACATCACCTGATGCGGCGAAACCAGCACAATCGTATCCGGCTGATATGCTCCGATCTTCTCTGACGCCCCATGATACGCCTCCACCGTCTTCTGTATCTTCTTTTCTTCCCCCCTGCCGATCTCCGGTACGATCAACGGCGGATGAGGAAGCATGACCCCTGCTGTTATTCCCATAATAACTATCCCTTCCTTTCCGTAACCTGCGAATTAATGCTGCCGCAGGTACAATCTAACTTCCCTTTTCCTACTGCTTGACCCAGACGATATTCTGCGCACTCCACCTGTCGCTAGCACTATCGATATAGGACTCAAGCACATCGTTACTATAATAAATAATCATATCTCTGCAGCCATCAAATACCCCGTCTCCAATACTGGTTACGCTGTCTGGTATCGTGATTTCTGCCAAGGCGCTACAATCCTTAAATGCAGAATCACCAATGTCCGTTACGCTATCTGGTATTGTGATTTTTGTTAAACTATAACAAAAATAAAATGCCTCATCGCCAATGCTCGTTACGCTGTCCGGTATCGCGATTTCCGTTAAACTATCACAATAATAAAATGCCCTATCGCCAATGCTCGTTACGCTGTCTGGTATCGTAATTTTTGTTAAACTACGACACTCATAAAATGCACTATTACCAATGCTGTTTATAGTATTCGGCAGCGTAATTTCCGTTAAATTTTGACAATTTTCAAATGCAGCATTGCCGATGCTCATTATACCTTCTGGTATTGTTATCTCCGTCAACCAGTTACACCCAGCAAGCGCACCAGTACCAATGCTTGCTATAGCGCCGTCCGGTATCGTAATTTCCATCAAACCACTGCAGTCCCAAAATGCTCCTAGACCAATGCTTGTTACACTATCTGGTATCATGATTTTCGTTAAACTGTGGCACTCATTAAATGCAAAATTACCGATGTCTGTTACGCTACCTGGTATCGTAATCTCCGTCAGACTGCTGCAACCGGAAAATGCTCTTTTGCCAATACTTGTTACGCCATTTGGTATCACAATATCACGTAAGCCTCTACAATCGTGAAATACGCCCTCGTTAATTATAGTCAGGGAATCCGGCAATATGATTTCTCCCAAACTGCTGCAACACGCAAATGCGTTTTCACCAATGCAGGTCAGAGAGGACGGCAATATGATTTCTCTCAAACTGCTGCATTTCCAAAATGCCCAATCACCAATGCAGGTCAGAGAGGACGGCAGGACGATCTCCTTCATGCTTCCACAGTAATCAAACGCTGCGGCCCCGATACTCGTTACTCCTTCATCAAGAATGACACAACCTATCTGATTCTGCAAGCTATACCATGGTGGCTTGCCCGTAGTAGTATAATGTTTATACTCATCCATTTCACCTGTACCTGTAACGACAAGGATTCCCTCTTTATAGTACCATTCCAGATTTTTACCACATATGCCACTTTCTTCCGGCGCTTCCATGGTACTCCGTATCATATTTGGTACATAAGCGCCCATCAAATAATTTACGCCTAAGAGAATCGCCGCTATAGCTATCACTGCTATGATTGTAATCAATGTTATAACTTTATTCTTTTTCATCCTGCACCCCTTTGTATCCTTATTTTAACATCTGTATTTCCTTCCGCGTTGAAAAGCGGTAATTCCTTCTTACTGCTTAACCCAGACGATATTCTGCGCACTCCAATCGCTGCTATGTTCGTCGATATAGGAATCAAGCGCATTGCCGCTATAATAAATAGTCATATAGCTGCAATCATAAAATACATCATCACCAATACTCGTTACGCTATCCGGTATCGTAAGTTCCGTTAAGCTACTACAACTCCTGAATGCATTCTCGCCAATCCACGTTACAGAGTCGGGTATTGTAATCTCCCTCAGATTGTAGCAATCCTTAAATACGCCATTGCCTATTCTTGTTATGCTATCAGATAACGTAATTTTCGTCAGACCGCTACATTCCCAAAATGCATAATCACCGATGCTTGTTACGCTATCCGGTATCGTGAT
>CAMWKA010000165.1 GCA_947174725.1 uncultured Lachnospiraceae bacterium
GGCATATATTCTACCTTAAGATCCTTATTCGGATAGGGATCATACGCAATGATCCTCATGGAAAATCCTTCCAGAATCTTGATCATACACTGCCCGATCTTACCGGTTCCGATGACACCGGCTGTTTTCCCGTGGAAATCGACACCAAGAAGGCCGTTGATATTCATATTAAAATCCCTTGTCCTGCCGTAAGCCTTGTGAATCATACGGTTACAGCTGAGCAGTAGTCCCATGGCAAACTCCGCAACTGCATCCGGTGAATACGCAGGCACCCTTAATACCTTGATCCTTCCAGACGCCGCTTTCATGTCCACATGATTATATCCGGCGCTTCGAAGCAGGATCGCCTTGACGCCCATATCTACCAGCATATTGACCGCCTCAGCATTCGCGTCATCATTGACAAATATACAGACGGCGTCATATCCCCGCGCCAAAGACGCGGTATCCTCCATAAAGGGCAACTCGATAAAATGTATCTCATGACCATAGGTTTCCGCCATCGGCTCAAACCAGATCCTGTCATACGGTTTTGTACTGTAAAATGCAATTTTCATAATAATAACCCTGCCTTTTCCTTAGATTATGCTTTTTTAGTGTAAGGAAAAAACAGAGTTTTATGCATTAATCCGTGTGTTGCATAACAGATTTTCTTTTCAGTTTTTAATATATCACCTCATGGTGGATTTGAAAAGAAGACATCCAATGGCTATTGCAACAACTGCAAGCACCCAAACAGAAATGCACGGTGCATTAATTTTAGAATAAAAATCCTCCGGATCATCTGGATTGATCATAAGCTCATATGTCCCACCAACTGTTGGTAAGCCATATGTTTTTTCTGTTCTTACCCCCATAATTGTGGTGCTGGATGTTATTTGTTTACTATTAGAATCTGCGACACAGAAGTTTTTACCCCTGAATGTATATTCATAAACCGGAATAAGTTTGATGTCGGAATTTCCACTACTGCCCCTGAATGTATTATCAGGAATTGGTATTGCATAGCCAGCTCTCATCAATCTTCTCTGGAGATAAACGCAAACTGCCTGTACTTCTTCTGTATAAGTCTTTTTCCGAAAATAGTAATTCAAATAATGAAAAATAAGAAGCAACGGTCCGATACTTCCGATAATAACGCCTGATAACATACCCAGAACCCTGCCATTCATTGCCTGCAGCGACGGAATCTTTCCCGCAAGCAACTGATATCCTGATGCCAATATTACTTCAATGCCAAAAACCAGAAAAACGCAGCTTCTCATATGCTTTTTTAAAACAGTTCTTTCATCGATCATTATACCTATTCCAATAAGAATGCACATAACTCCGATAGAAAAAACAAACGCTCCGGAATTGCCAAGCTTCAAGGCGACACATCCCAGAACAAGTGAAACCATAGCTATGATGGCAAATATAGGATTTATAAAGGCACTCGTATTCTTAAAAGGAAGCCGCTCATAAGGATTTGGGGAATTCTGCGCAGACAATGTTGACATATCTTCTATGTTGTTTTTCCAGCTCTTTGGTAGATGGTTCATAATCCCCTTCGGAAGACTCACATAAACTTTCGGGGTATTATTGTAGCCATTGCTATATTGCGGATCATAGCCGTTATTATACTGCTGTCCGTTATATTGTTGATCATAGTCATTGTTATACTGTTGACTGTTATCATATCCATTTTCGTTCATTGGTGAGCCTCCTATTTTATTAATCTTTAATAAGATTATATCATATAGGTAATGAAATTATATACGAAGATATTCCACATTAACTATGATCTTTTTAGAAAATAGCAACGATATTTCCCAAAATAAAGACCGGTCAACCCGGTCTATAATTTTTCTTCCGCATCTTCTACGGATTCATAACCATACATCAGCGCCGTCTGGTTCATGATCTCATAAGCAAGGTTCTTCCCCGCCTGCTGCACGGATACGATAAATCTGCCGTACAGGATCAGGGTTTCCTCGGAATAAGTCCCAAGCTCTCCCCGAAGATATGTCTCATAGGAAGTATTATATGGCGTATCATCGCTGGTATGGATGCTCCTCGCATTGCCCGCCATCTTCGGATATTTTTCCGCAAATCCCTCCATCCATCCAACCTGTATCTTGATGATCTCCTCCTGAATGGCGATCCTCTCTTCACTTCTTTCAGGCAGATCTTTTTCCAGCCCCGCATACTTTTCCGGAGCCGTGGACTTCATCATACGGGCATATTTCTCTGTGATCAGATTCCAGCCTTTCTCTTCGGCATCCATAAGATCCTGATAGAAACTTGCCAGAAGCTCCTCCGTCCATGTCAGGTACTGGCTTTTACGCATAATGGAAAACGTATTCCAGTTATTCTGACAGTCAGCACGACCGCCTTCATTTTCCACTTTATCAAACTGCTTCCATTCTAATGCTACGATCTTTTCTACATATTCTTCCTTTGACATGGCTGATACCTTCCTTTCCAATACATCTCCGATATAATTTTCCAGAAACGGCGGCTGTCCATCCATGGAAACCCTTCTTTGCGCCAGTCCCTGCCGTTCTATTTCACCCAAAAGCTCCTCCGCGATCTGATCAAATGCAGCCATGATCTGATCTTCATGATTCACCTTCATGGGATCATATGCCACGTTCTTCCACGCCTCCGCCTGAAGTCCCAGCCCGCTGATCCGGTCAAGAAGTTTTATGATCTTCTGCGGCGCAGCAGATCTCCTTCCCAGTGTTTCCATTCCTTTCCGCATCCATTTATAATAAGGCGCATAGGCTTTGTCCAGCAGATAGCATAGCTCCATTGCAGCTTTCATTCCTTCCGCCACGCAGACATCGGCAGTCACATAATCTTTTCTTGCCATCATCCGCGAATAATTACTCTGGGCATACTGCGAAAATTCATGCAGCTTTTCCGCCATCCTTTTTCCCCGGATCTCATCCGAATAATATGCCCTGATCTGCTCCCGAATAGCGGTAAATGTTCCAAGATCGTCACGAAAAACCTCACCATTTACAACTGTGGCAAGACGCTCCTCAGGAAGCCGCTGCCATATATCATCGCGCAGTGGTTGTCTCTGCCTGCATCCATCTTCCGGCTGTTTAGATTCGTTCTCCTGCACATTCCATATAACTCCTGTTCCCAGTAGTTCTTCATAAAATGCGTGGATCTCAAATACGCCCCTGCGTTTCTTTAAAAAAAGTTCTATAATATCTGCATCATATCCCCTGCTGTTGATGAGCCGTTGACGATACTCTTCTATCAATCGGTCATACTCCTTCTGCAATGCTTCCCCGATCTGCTGATCATCCTCCGGAAGCAGCCACATACAAAAACCGATCCCGTAATCGTGATCCTTAGAGATCTCATCATCAAAACCAAAACAGTCGGAACCCTCGCCCACCATTCCGACAGCGATCCGATGCTCATATTCCGGAAATATTTCATGGATCATCGGCACACCGTACTTTTCATAAAACCAACGGCTGCGGGCGAGATTGCCCTGCCACGCTTCCGGTTCCTCATCTGACGCCTGACGGTTTAATGTCTCTGCAGACAGTTTGATTGCAGCCGCATAATTCTCCGCTACTCTATCATATGCTTCCGTGCGGCCTACATGCTTTTCCAATTCCTTCATTGCCTTAGCATAATATTCCGCCGCCTCACCATACCGCCGCCCCAGATAAAGCGCGTCTCCCATGGCTGAGAGGACGCCGCTGTAATGCATATCCTGCCCGCCGTCCCTTTCATGGATCTCAAGGGCTTTTTTCAGATGGGCAACTGCCTGAGAGTATATTTCCTTTGCCTGCTTCTCCTGATATAATCGCAACAGCGTCACCGCGAGGTTGCAGTGTGTGGTAGCAATCGGCATCACAGCATCCGGATAACCGGACACCACCTCCAAAGCTTTCTCTAACATGATCCTCGCATTGTCAAAATCCTGCATTTCCTGATACAGAAGGCTCCAGTTGTTGTAAAGGCTCGCATAGTTAAATTCTCCTGCCGAAAGTTTCTTCTTATAAATCGCCTGGGTCTGTTGATATAAAGTAAGGGAATCCTCCCATTTTCCAAAGGCGCGGTATGCATTGGCAACATTAAGAAGGCTGGTGGCGTACTCCACGCTGCCTTCCAGCCCCATCTCCCGCATCAGCTCCAGATCCTGTTCGCAATACTTCAACCCTTTTTCATTCTGGCTCGTATCCCGGCAAAATCCGATGATCTCATTTAAAAGCGTTACCGCAGAGTAGTAATCCGGTTCCGCATAGGCTTTATCGATCTGCTCCACAAGGAACGCCTCGATTTCGTCAAGCCCCTTCACCCCAAACATATTATCATATTCCGCTAAAACCTGATTAATGTCCATACTGGTAACCATGCCTTTCCTGTTAAATACAACGCCATTTTATTTTTCAGAGTTATTGCGATTGGCAAGCAGACTGCGGAGATGTTCGATTTCCGCTTTATTCTTAGCAATTTCATCATCTTTCTTTGCGATATCAGCATGATTTTGGGCAATTTCTGCATCCTTCTTTGCAATTTCAGCATCCTTCTGTGAAAGCTGTTCCTTCAGTTCATCTCGCTCCCCAGTAACTTGTTTGAGGCGTTTTTCTCTGCCTGCCGTGCGGCGGTAATAATCCTCGCGCGCTTCGCACTGCTGTCTGATCTTTTCCTCCTGCGTAAGCTGACGGACGGTCACAACGGCATCTTCGATATATTGATTGTTTTCTGCAAGCATTTTTAGTTCCTCCCAAGTAGTAGCCTTGAAAAGAGCGGCCCAGCGGTCGATCTGATGGGCACGGTCTTCCTTGGTTGCAAGATCTATATGAGTTAAGTCTAACACAGACAGCCGAAATTTGTCACTATATATCCGGTGATTTTTTTCATTCATAAGATAGTAGTTGGCAAAGAATTCGGGACTGTCCTCAAAGAGGGTGAAGTCCAGAAGTCCGATCTGAATTGCGGGACGGACATCTTCGTAATCTTCCCCTCGATTTAAACTGTCAAAAACGCGGCACAGATAGCACAGGGAGCGTTCCGGCCAGTTCCCTTCATTAATGACCT
>CAMWKA010000166.1 GCA_947174725.1 uncultured Lachnospiraceae bacterium
CCGGAGGAACTATATCGTTTTATCTGCCGTTGTATCGACCGGGGATTCCGTGCTTATGGCGATGAGCGTCCCGATGTCTATCGTTCCGGTCTGGAGCTGGATCCGGCTTATTGTGAAGAATTTAACCGGAAATATCCGGATCATCCGGGCATCTATTATCAAAGTTATACTTCCGTGATGAAGGGGTGGTATAGCGAATTGTTCTGCAGCATCCCTTATCTGGTATTGAAAAGGCTTGCGGGGGACAATGACGGACTGGTGCCGGAAGAATCCGCAAAATGGGGAAATTTCCGCGGGACGATCAGACCAGCCGGTAGACGCGGCATTTCCCATGCGGACATGATCGACCTGCATCATGAGGACTACAAGGGCTTTGACGTCATAGAATTTTATGTAAAGATTGTGAATGAGCTGAAAATGATGGGGTTATAAGTTGCTAATGATGAGGATATTTGGTATAATATCTTTTATGTGTAAGCGAAAGGATCTGAACTTAGTATGAAATTAATCGAAAAGGTATTTGGAACACATAGTGAAAGGGAACTAAAGCGTATCGAACCGCTGGTAAACAGGATCGAGGCGCTTCGGCCTACAATGCAGGCGTTGTCAGACAGCGAACTGCGTGGGAAGACTGATGAATATAAAAGACGCTTTAAGGAAGGAGAGACGCTGGACGATCTGCTTCCGGAGGCTTACGCCACCGTCAGGGAAGCGGCAAGGCGGGTGCTGAACATGGAGCATTACCGGGTACAGCTGATTGGAGGTATCATTCTCCATCAGGGACGTATCGCGGAGATGCGTACCGGTGAAGGTAAGACGCTTGTGTCTACGTTGCCGGCATATCTGAATGCGCTTACCGGTCAGGGCGTTCACATTGTTACGGTCAATGATTATCTTGCCAAGCGTGACGCGGAATGGATGGGGCAGGCTCATGAATTTCTGGGGTTGAAAGTTGGCGTGATCCTGAATTCCATGAAATCAGAGGAAAGACGGGAAGCGTATGCATGTGATATCACATATGTTACCAACAATGAACTTGGCTTTGACTATCTTCGTGACAACATGGTCATCTATAAGGAACAGCTGGTGCTGCGGGGACTTCATTATGCCATCATTGATGAGGTCGATTCGGTATTGATCGATGAGGCGCGTACTCCGCTGATCATTTCCGGACAGAGCGGTAAATCCACAAAGCTTTATGAAGTGTGCGATATTCTTGCAAAACAGATGAAGCGCGGACAGGATATGGAAGATCTTTCCAAGATGGATGCAATCATGAAGATCGATCGTGAGGAGACGGGCGATTTTATTGTGAATGAAAAGGATAAGGTCATCAATCTGACGGAAGCAGGCGTAGCAAAGGTGGAGCGTTTCTTCCAGCTGACGAATCTTGCGGATCCGGAGAATATGGAGATCCAGCACAATGTCATCCTTGCGCTGCGTGCCCATAATCTGATGTTTAAGGATCAGGATTATGTGGTGAGCGACGATAAGGTTATGATCGTTGACCAGTTTACCGGACGTATCATGCCGGGACGTCGTTTTTCCGATGGTCTTCATCAGGCAATCGAGGCAAAAGAACATGTCAAGGTAAAGCGTGAATCCAAAACATTGGCAACCATTACGTTCCAGAATTTCTTTAATAAATTTGAAAAAAAATCAGGCATGACAGGTACGGCGCTGACAGAGGAAAAAGAGTTCCGTGAGATCTATGGAATGGATGTCATCGAAATTCCCACCAACAGACCGGTAGCCAGAATTGACCGTCAGGATAGGGTATATAAGACCAAAGAGGAAAAACTGCATGAGATCGTAGAGGAGGTAAAAGCGGCGCACGCAAAGCAGCAGCCGGTTTTGGTCGGCACGATCAATATTGATGCTTCAGAGGAGTTGAGCAGGCGGCTGACCAAAGCAGGGATCCAGCATAAGGTGTTGAACGCGAAGTTTCATGAGATGGAAGCGGAGATTGTAGCCGATGCGGGAATCCATGGCGCGGTGACGATCGCTACCAATATGGCGGGGCGTGGTACGGATATCAAGCTGGATGAAAAGGCGAAAGAGGCGGGTGGTCTTTTGATCATCGGTACGGAGCGTCATGAATCCAGACGTATCGACAATCAGCTGCGTGGACGTTCCGGACGTCAGGGCGATCCCGGTGAATCCGTATTCTATATTTCTTTGGAAGACGAATTGATGCGGTTATTCGGCTCGGAGCGCCTCATCTCTATCTTTACGGCGTTGGGAATCCCGCAGTATCAGGAGATTGAACATAAGGCGCTTTCCGGCGCCATCGAAAAAGCGCAGCAGCGTATTGAAAGCAGAAACTACGGCATCCGTCGAAATCTGTTAGAATACGATCAGGTAATGAATGAACAGAGAGAAGTCATTTATGCGGAGCGTCTCCGCGTATTAAATGGAGAGAGTATGCGTGATGTCATCTATAAGATGATTACGGATATTACGGAAAATGCAGTGGATACCTGTATTTCTGATGATGCCCATTCGGAACAGTGGGATCTGAATGAGTTAAATTCGCTACTGCTTCCTATCGTGCCCTTAGAGACGGTGGAGTTAGACCGTGTGGAGCACAAAAAGGACAGCTTGAAACAGCAGTTAAAAGAGGAAGCAGTGAAGCTGTACGAAGCTAAGGAAGCGGAATTTCCGCAGGAAGAAGCCATCCGTGAGGTGGAGCGGGTGATTTTGCTTAAGGTGATCGACCGGAAGTGGATGGATCATATCGATGATATGGATCAGCTGCGTCAGGGAATCGGACTTGCCGCATATGCGAATAAAAATCCGGTGGCGGAATATAAGATGAGCGGGTACGATATGTTTGACAGCATGACGGCGGCCATCAAGGAAGATACGGTCAAGCTTCTTTTCCATATCAAAGTGGAGCAGAAGGTAGAACGTGAGCAGGTTGCGAAGGTAACGGGCACGAATAAGGATGATACCGTACAGCGCGGACCGGTCAAAAGGGAGGCGGTCAAGATCTATCCCAATTCCCCTTGCCCCTGTGGCAGCGGAAAGAAATTTAAGTTATGCTGTATGAGTAAGGTGATGAATGGACAGCAATAATCATATAAAATTAAAATAAAAAGGTGGTGAACGCGGTGGTAGAACTTGACCAGATGAAAACAGAATTACTAGCCTACGAAAGTCCATTAGCGGAAGTGAGGGATTCACTTTGACTTAGCAAATAAGTCAAAACGAATTGAAGAATTGGATATGCAGATGTCGGAACCCGGTTTCTGGGATGATCCGGAGCGGTCCAATCAGTTGATGAAGGAATCAAAGAATCTGAAGGATACGGTAGAATTGTGTGATCATTTACAGACGGCGTATGATGATATCCTGACGTTGATCGAGATGGGATATGAGGAAAATGATCCTGAGCTGATACCGGAGATCCGGGCGGAGTTGGATGATTTTATAGAAAAACTGGAAAATATCAGACTGAGTACGCTGCTGACCGGTGAGTATGATAAGAGTAATGCGATCCTTCGGATCAATGCTGGCGCGGGCGGTACGGAGAGTTGCGACTGGGGCGGAATGTTGTATCGTATGTACTGTCGCTGGGCGGAAAAGAAGGGATTTGCGGTGGAGACGCTGGATTATCTGGAGGGAGATGAAGCCGGAATCAAATCCGTTTCTTTCCAGATCAACGGGGAAAATGCCTACGGCTATCTGAAATCGGAACAGGGCGTACACCGGCTGGTGCGCATCTCTCCATTCAACGCACAGGGTAAGCGGCAGACTTCTTTTGTTTCCGTGGACGTTATGCCGGAGATCGAAGGAGATGCCGGGATCGAGATCAAAGATGAAGATATCCGTATTGATACGTATCGAAGCAGCGGAGCGGGCGGCCAGCATATCAATAAGACGTCGTCTGCCATCAGGATCACGCATTTTCCTACCGGAGTTGTGGTACAGTGCCAGAACGAGCGGTCGCAGCATATGAACAAGGACAAAGCCATGCAGATGTTACGTGGAAAGCTCCTTGCAATCAAAGAGGCGGAAGAAGAGGCTAAGTTGAAAGGCATTCAGGGCGATCTGAAAGCCATCGGCTGGGGAAGCCAGATCAGATCCTATTTTCTGCAGCCTTATCAGTTGGTAAAAGATAACCGTACCGCGGAGGAAACGGCCAATGCCGGCGCGGTGCTGGACGGTGATATCGACAGATTTATCAATGCGTATCTGAAAAAGAAAAGTCAGGGAACACTGGAACAGGTGGAATAGAACTGCAATTGAAAAGTAAGCTATCGAGCTTATTTTTCAATCTAATTGCTTTTACTTGCCGTAAGATTGAGATAATAATGCGTCAGGGTTGCCTGCGTATATGGGATGACCCAAAGCAGGCCTACGCCGAAAGAAAGCAGACTTAAAAGAAAGAGCGGTAGAAAGCTTGCAATCAGGTAAAACAGGCGGAAACGGTGTCCTTTGCTGATAAAGACAGCCATTCTTATCGTTTCCGTTGTTGTTTCGGCAGGACAATCCGACACAAGATAGTAGATAGGAAACAGACTGAGATAGATATAACAGTAAACTGCCATTCCGGCAGCAAAAGTGACGCAATAGAGTAAAAACAGGACGGAACTGTTGTTTACGGTAAGAGATAGGATATTGGAAGGCAGCATACATAAAAACTGGATCAAAGTTAAAATGCAGGTGGCATAGAACGCCTGCATTTCTTTTGCGCGGTCCGGATTGCCGAAAAATAAGTCCTTGAAGGTCGCCTTTTCTCCGCTGAATGTCATCAGATAGATCCGGCATATGTGAAAAGAAAACAGATGCATAATCATAGAAACAAGGGGAGTCAGTGGATAAAGTAATATATAAAAGAGAGAGGAAATGATACCGACGGTAAAAAGCGCGGAAATAAGGAAAGAATAATGCCCGGTCAGGCTATTCCTTGCGGATGCTTTTAATTGGGTAGGACTGTTGATTTCCGGCATTTGATTCTGAATCTCCTCCGTGTCATCGTAGCAAGCTGCGATCAAAGCAATTTGAGGCTCTGACTCAAATTGCTGATTGAAAAATAAGC
>CAMWKA010000167.1 GCA_947174725.1 uncultured Lachnospiraceae bacterium
GCGCTGACCGGCCGTAATGAAAAGGTCGGCAACTGGGCGGGTGTTACGGTGGATAAGAAAGAACATCCGGTGAAAAAAACATATTATGCAGGAGAAGAGCGGCTGATTGCGGTTGACCTTCCGGGAGCATATTCCATGTCGCCCTTTACGAGTGAGGAGAGTATCACAAGCTCTTATGTGAAGAAGGAGAATCCGGACGTCATTATCAATATTGTTGATGCGACGAATCTAAGCCGAAGTCTGTTTTTTACGACACAGCTTTTGGAGCTGGGTATTCCCGTGGTGGTGGCGCTGAATAAGAGCGATATCAATGAAAAAAAGGAAACAAAGATCAATACCGAAAAATTGTCTGAAAAACTTGGCTGCCCTGTGGTCAATACGGTATCTACATCGGCAGAAGGATTAAAGACAGTGATCGAAAAGGCGGCAGCACAGTCTCAGATGACGCAGGAGGCGCCGTATCATCAGGCGGATATCGACCTGACTGACAAGAAGGCGGTGGAAGAAGCTGACCGGAAGCGTTTTGCGTTTGTCAATCAGATCGTTCAGGAGGTTGAGACCCGTAAGACGCTGACAAAGGATAAGAATACAGATGATAAGATCGATGCGGTGCTGACCAATAAGTGGCTGGGAATCCCGATCTTTGCGGTTGTGATGTGGTTTGTATTTCAAATCTCACAGGCATGGGTAGGTCCGTTGATTGCCGATACTCTGGTGGCATGGTTGGAAGCGTTTCAGGAATGGGTAGGCGGATTTTTTGAAGATGCATCGCCGCTGCTGTCAGCGCTGCTGGTGGATGGCGTCATCGGTGGTGTGATCGCGGTTGTCGGATTTTTGCCGTTGGTTATGATCATGTATTTCCTGATCGCACTTTTGGAGGATTGCGGTTATATGTCCCGTGTGGCAGCCGTTCTTGATCCGATCTTTAAGAAGGTGGGGCTTTCCGGAAAATCGGTGATTCCGTTTGTCATCACCATCGGATGTGCCGTGCCGGGTATCATGGCGAGCCGTACGATCCGGAATGAACGCGAGCGCAGGGCGACGGCGATGCTTTCACCGTTTATGCCATGTGGCGCCAAGATCCCGGTGATCGCTCTTTTTGCAGGCGCCTTTTTCGATGACGCGGGCTGGGTGAGTACATTGATGTATTTTTCCGGTATCGTACTGATCTTCTTTGGCGCGCTTTTGGTCAATAAGGTTGCGGGGTATAAGGCAAGAAAATCTTTCTTTATTATAGAACTTCCAGAATATAAGATTCCTTCTTTATGGGGCGCATTCAAATCTATGTGTGCCCGCGGATGGGCTTATATTGTAAAGGCTGCAACGATTATCCTGCTTTGCAATACGGCGGTTCAGATCATGCAGACATTTACCTGGAGCTTCACTGTGGCGGAGGAGGCAGATGCTTCGATCCTCGCATCGATTGCAAGTCCCTTTGCGTATCTGCTGGTTCCCATCGTCGGAGTGTTAAGCTGGCAGCTTGCGGCGGCAGCGGTGACCGGCTTCATTGCGAAGGAAAATGTGGTTGGTACATTAGCAGTATGCTTTGTGGGATTGGAGAATCTGATCGATACGGAAGAACTTGCCCTGATGGAAGGTGCAGGCGCAGAGGTGGCAGGTGTGATGGCGATTACGAAAGTAGCCGCTCTTGCGTATCTGATGTTTAACCTTTATACACCGCCCTGCTTTGCGGCAATCGGCGCGATGAACTCTGAGATGAAAAGCGCTAAATGGGTATGGGGCGGCATCGGCCTTCAGCTTTCGGTAGGTTATACGGTTGGATATCTGGTATATACGATCGGTACGCTGATCATCGCACCTGCAACTCTGAATGTTACGGCGGCAATCGCGGGACTGATCGCAATCGCAGTGATGATTGCTATTATAGCTGGTATCATCTGCAATACGAACCGTAAGCTGGGTATGGAGTATGCACTTGCAAAATAAGAAATGATTGTGTTAAAATTCCAGTATATGGAGGATGCATATGGGCAATCTTATCATTATAGTGATTCTTCTATGTATTATCAGCAGTATTATCGTCTATTTATATAGGGCGAAGAAGAAGGGCAAAACCTGTATCGGCTGCCCCTATGGAGGACAGTGCAGCAGCCGTCAGGAGGGCGGCTGCTGCTCAGAACATAAAAAAGGGGATACGGAGCTGCATTCCGAATCTGACAGGGAAGGATTGTAACAAAATCATAGTTTCATTTTCAAAGAGCAGAGATTCGCGAGAGTCTCTGCTTTTTTGCGAAGATCATGAACCGGATCACTTGGCAATGTTCGTAGAGATTATGATACATCAACTGTCTGTAAAACAGTTGTTTTGTATTTTGCCATATGTTACTATAAAAGATAAGAAACACACACAGGTTACGGAAAGGCATATGGTTAGAATGAAAATCAAAGATTTTCATTCAGCAATTTGAGTCAGCGCCTCAAATTGCTTTGATCGCAGATGAGAAACCGAATGCGCGGATTTCTTATCGCGTGTCATCGCAGCAAGCTGCTCTGACATGGAGGATTAGTATGTACCAATTAAATTTGTTTGATGACAGAGAAAAAACGGCGCCTCTAGCGAGCCGCCTGAGACCGAAGTCTTTAGAAGATTATGTAGGACAAAAACATTTGATAGGGGAAGGGAAAATCCTTAGACGCTTAATTGAGGAAGACCAGATCCCTTCTATGATATTCTGGGGACCGCCGGGGGTTGGAAAAACTACTCTGGCAAGAATTATTGCTGAGAAAACAAAGGCGGAATTTGTAGAATTCAGCGCTGTGACCAGTGGGATCAAAGAGATCAAGGAAGTGATGGAACAGGCGGAGCAAAATCGGAGAGTCGGAATCCGTACGCTGCTATTTGCGGATGAGATCCACCGTTTCAATAAGGCGCAGCAGGATGCGTTTCTTCCTTTTGTGGAAAAAGGAAGTATTATTCTGGTAGGAGCTACCACAGAGAATCCTTCTTTTGAGATCAATTCCGCTTTATTGTCCCGTTGTAAAGTCTTCATCTTAAAGCCGTTGCAGGAGGAAGAGTTAAAGCAGCTGCTGGAGCATGCGCTAAAAAGCTCCATGGGGCTGGGAAATTTGCAGATTGATATAGAGGATTCGCATTTGCAGGCGATTGCCCGTTTTGCCAATGGAGATGCCAGAACGGCGCTGAATACTTTGGAGATGGCAGTATTCAATAGTAAAATGAATGAGAACGCCGTGTTGTGTGTGGATGAAGAAATTTTGGCGCAATGCATGAACCGACGCTCTCTGCTTTATGATAAGAATGGGGAGGAACATTATAATTTGATTTCCGCGCTGCATAAATCCATGCGTAATAGCGACCCGGATGCAGCGGTATACTGGATGTATCGGATGTTAGACGGCGGGGAAGAGCCGTTGTATATTGCAAGACGATTGGTGCGGTTTGCCAGTGAGGATGTGGGGATGGCAGACTCTAATGCTTTGCAGGTGACGATAGCGGCATATCAGGCGTGTCATTTTTTGGGGATGCCAGAGTGCGATGTGCATTTGGCGCATGCAGTGGTTTATCTTTCTATGGCGCCGAAATCCAATGCGATCTATAGAGCCTGTGAAGCTTGCAAAGCAGACATCAAAGAGCTTCCGGCAGAACCGGTTCCATTGCAGATCTGTAATGCGCCAACCAATTTAATGAAAGAGATGAATTATGGAAAAGGCTATATTTATGCCCATGATACGGAAGAGAAGCTGACGAAAATGAAATGTTTGCCGGAGTCATTAGCTGACAGACGGTATTATCAGCCTACCGAACAGGGAAAGGAAAAGCAGGTCAAGGAGAGGCTGGAAGAAATTTTGAGGTGGAAGCAGTCAAAATGAGAAAAAAGTTGTTGACAAGAGCATCATTAATACGTATAATAAGTTTTGCGTTGTGAGTGAAACGGTTTTCGGGGTGTGGCTCAGTTTGGCTAGAGCACCTGGTTTGGGACCAGGGGGTCGCAGGTTCGAATCCTGTCACCCCGATTGCTTAAAAATTAAATGATGTTTATTATGCAGGTGTAGTTCAATGGTAGAATGTCAGCCTTCCAAGCTGAACACGTGGGTTCGATTCCCATCACCTGCTTTTTTATTTTGTCTAAACAAGTATTGATTTGCATAGGTATCCGTTTCTGTCTTTTTATATATATGTTGCAGGACAAAATTATGGAAAGAGGAAAGATGCTGGATTTCCAGAGTGTTAACGATGTATGACATAACGATAATGTGGCATATCTATACCCCGGTAGTGCTTTGTTCAGGTATCTGACATTGTCATGCCATTTCTGATAGCTACATTTTGAGAAGCAGTATTCGTATTTCTAATAATAGAACAAACTTCATCTGCTCCTAATATCTCAAAAGCATACTTTTTACAAGCTTTTGCCGCTTCTGTTGCATAGCCTTTATGCCAATAGGATCGATTGAAAAGATATCCTATTTCAAGAACTTCCGTATCTTTCCATGGTTGCATAGTAAGTCCACACTGACCTATCATTGCTTCGGTTTCTTTTAAAATTACTGCCCATAAGCCAAAATGCCATTTTTCATATCGGAAAATCTGTCTGTCAAGCCATTCCTGTACTTCATTATCGCTGAATGCACCTTCATACGCATACATGGTATCTTCATCCTGCAAGATTTTACATAAAGAATGGAAATCGTCCTGATTCATTTCTCGCAGATATAACCGCTCTGTTTTAAGTATCATATTTGCCTCTCCACAATTTCCATATTATCAAGTGCGTATTGCAGCGCCATTCCAATCAATTCATTTCTGGAATGATTGGTTTTGGCAGAAAGCTCATTATATTGTTCCTGTAATTTTTTATCTATGCGAATTGTCATGGTAACCGTTTTATCTTCTTTTGGTGTAACAACAAATTTATTCATATGTTTCCTCCATAAACTTCTATACTTATTATAATTTGAAATCTCACGGGAATCTATGACAGAAAATGCATTAAAAAAAAAATTTACATTTGATTTAAAAAATGATATAATTTTTAAGTCACTATAAGAA
>CAMWKA010000168.1 GCA_947174725.1 uncultured Lachnospiraceae bacterium
CTGACGGGGGATGCGGGCGGCTGGAATATTGTTTCGTCTGTTTCCATCGTGGTATTCTTTGTTTTCAACAGTCCATTTATTGGGATTTTGCAGAATGCGTCGGATGTCACGGAATTTTTTTACGAGATGGGAAATCTGCTGTGTCTCTACGTGCAGTGCCTTAACAGCGATTGTTATCATCTGTTTCCTATGGGAAGCGGCTGCTTCGCGAGAGTTCTGTTCTGGATCTTTCTGGCTGTTGCGCTACTGTGTATGACAGTCAGAAAGCGGCCACAGCATGCGGCAGTGCCAATGGCAGCTGCGCTCATCTGCCTGACGTACTATCTGCTTCCGGATGGTATGCCCGTTTATATAGAACATGATTTTATGGGATATAGTTCTTCTCATTATGATTTTAGTTATTATTATGGAGAGGAGCAGATCGAGACACCGGCGGATTTCGGCGTTGAGTCATATGATATGGATCTGGAGGTGGGCAGGCAGCTAAGGGCGGAGGTTACGGTGCACCTGACGGAAGACGGCGATCAGCGGGAAGCATATCGGTTTACTCTTTATCACAGATACTGCCTGTCATCTGTAACGGATCAGGACGGACGGAAGATGGATTATAATAGGGACGGCGACTTTATTACGGTTTACGGTGGGGACGGCGTGGAGGAGATACGGTTTGCTTATGCAGGTTCCGGCAAGATGTTTTATACCACGGAAGATGCGCTCTATCTTCCGTCTTTCTTTCCGTATTATCCCGTTCCGGGGCATCATATGATCGGAGATGGGTATGATTACAATGCTTTAAGGACAGAGGCGTATTATACGGTACGCGTGGCAGCGAATATTCCAGTGGAGTCTTCTCTGCCGTCAGCTGCGACTTCTGGGGACGGGGATTCCGGCGTTAGGGTATTTGAAGGTTACTGTTATGGTCCGGCGCTGGTGGGCAGCAAGTATCTTCAGACCTATACCACGCCGGAGGGAATCAAGATCGTATATTCCGGCATGGAATTTACCGAGTCGGAAGTGGCGTCTATATGCAGGACGGGGGAGCTGCCGCCGCAGGAGTATGGATCTTCGATCATAGCCTCTGCGGATTTTGCGACGGGAGCGCAGCTATCGATATATTCAGACGGGTATTATTCTTTGATTTTTAAATTGCACTTGGATTTTTATGACAGGTTAATAGAATGGTGGGAGGAGAACAACGATAGGATTATAGAAACCAATATATTCCGTTTATAATAAATGTGTGACGGATCGTTTGGCTGTGTCGATTTCCGATGGCGTTAAACGTATTTGTGTCGTATGGATAAGTAAATCTGAAAACGTCCTTGACATGATTTTTAGTATACGTAATAGTGTAAACAAAAAATAAAAGGGAGTTTTAGGATTTATGAAAAAAATATCTAAAATAAGGGAACTTGCTCTGATTATTTGTGTGTTGGTGCTTATGAAAGGAATCGTATCCTATGCCGCAGATGCGTCTGTGCTTCTGTATGCGGATCAGAAATCAGCGTCGTCAGCTTCTATCACAGTGACGAATTATAATGTTACTATATGGGGGAGTGTTTCAAGTGGATCGGGTTATGGTGTTGATTTTGTAGTTCCAGATGGTCCTTATAGTTATGCATGTGTTGAAAACTGCCTTATTGGAAAAACTCTTGGTCCTATAGTGCGTGGTGTGTATTATACTACATCTACAAATCTCATACTGTATGGTAACTCCAAGGATGACCCGAAAAAAGGCTGTATTGCAAGTGGAGGAATAGCTGATTAATATGCGAGAGAAAATATGTTTATATAACTGCATATGCCGGGCGGAGTTTCGGGCGTTTTATAAACACAGGAAGATTCCTTTCTTGCTCTGTCTTATTCTGGTAATAAAAATCGGTTGTGTGAGTTATTCTTTTTTTGAAACAAATAAATTATCGCAACAGTATGTCCTATTGGGAGTAAATGATTTTAAGACAGAAATTTTGACTCAATCGCTTCTCTGTTATTTCCATTTCTGCAGGATACTGCCGATCTTATTTTACTTCCTTGCCTTATATTGTGTCATGACGATGCGGAAGAAAGGATGGATGGAGGCGGCTGAGGTCTCTTGTGGGAAGACGGGGAAGGCTTCCAGATACGGTTTCATGTTGCTAACGATTAGTGGCTGCATCCTGTTATCTTCTTTCCTGGCATATGCGGTGTTTTTTCTGACTGCCCTGCCGGACCTACAGCTTAGGACATTCTTTTTAGGTGATCTGACCCGTCTCGTGGTACTTTATGATTTCCTTCCGACATTGTTCTGGATGCTGACGGGAGCGTTGGCGGGATTTGCAGGCGGCTGGAATATTGTATCGTCTGTTTCCATTGTGGTCTTCTTTGTTTTCAATAGTTCGTTTATTGTGTTCCTGCAAAAGGTGTCGCACGTCACGGATTTTTTTTACAGGGTCAGCAATCTGCTGTGTTTATATGTGCAGTCGCTTCCTGTTGATTTTTATCACCTGTTTCCCATGGGAAGCGGTTGCCTCGCCAGAGTTTTGTTTTGGATTTTTCTGACGGTTGCGTTGTTGTGTGTGGTAGTCAGAAAGCATTCCCTGCGCATGGTAGTGCCGATGGCAGTAGCATTTATTTGTCTGGCGTATTATCTGCTTCCGGATGGTGTGCCTGTCTATAATGATTACGGGACGTCGGTATATGGCGCTGCAGGAAATGATAAGCATTATTATACTGGAAGGGAGTGGATCGAGGCACCGGCGGATTTCGGGGTTGAGTCATACGTTATGGATTTGAAAGTGGGCAGGACGCTAAGTGCAGAAGTGGCAGTGTGCCTGTCGGAAGGTAGCGATCAGCGGGAAACATACCGGTTCACCCTTTATCACGGATACTGCTTGGCATCCGTAACGGATCAGAACGGACAAAAAATGGACTATGATAGGGATGGCGACTTTATCACGGTTTACGGTGAGGAAGGCGCGGAGGAGATACACTTTGCTTACGCGGGAACTAGTCAGAGATTTTATACGACAGCATATGCACTTTATCTGCCGTCATTTTTTCCGTATTATCCTGTTCCTGGGCATCATATGATCTATGATGATGAGATAAACTTCATACCTTTAAGGACGGAGGCGTATTACACGGTGCGTGTGACTGCGAAGATTCCGGTAGAGTCTTCCCTGCCGTCAGCAGCGGCTTCCGGGGAAGGGGATTTAGAAGTCAGGGAATTTGAAGGATACTGCGATGGACCGGCGCTGGTGGGTAACAGGTATCTCCAGACTTATACTACGCCGGAGGGAATCAAGGTTATATATTCCGGTATGGAATTTACCGAGTCGGAGGTGGCGTATTTATGCGGGACAACAGGATTGACACCTCAGGAGTACGGATCTTCGATTATAGTATCTTCACCTTTAATGATGTCATTGCAGATGGGAGATTACTCGGACGGGTATTATTCTTTGGTTCAAAGATTATATTTTAATAATTTTGACAGGATGATGGAATGGTGGGAGGAGAACGATGATAAGATTAGAAGGACTAACATTTTCCTTTAAGAAGAAATGCGTGCTGGACAGTTTGACCGTGACGATTCCTGATGGCATCAACGGCATCCTCGGACCTAACGGATGCGGAAAGACGACGCTTTTTAGGTGCATTTGCGGTCTTTATGAAAACTATAAAGGGCGCATTATGATTGGAGAAGAGGTGGACTCGTCCAAGAGGGATGCGCGTGTGGGGTATCTTCCGCAGAATTTCTCCCTGATCCGGGATCTGAAGGTAAAAGAATGTATGCGTTATTTTGCTACGGTCAAAGGCATAGCTTCTGCAGAGATACAGCAGGAAATAGAGCGGACGCTGGAGATCACGCATATGTCGGACAGGGTGGAAGCCTACTGTCGGGAATTGTCAGGAGGCATGGTAAGAAGGATAGGGATCGCGCAGGCTCTTCTGGGAAATCCCGACCTACTGGTGTTTGATGAACCGACGGTGGGACTTGATCCCGAAGAAAGGATGAGCTTTAAGCAGATCTGCCGTTCTCTGGGCGCTCAGACGGTTCTGATGTCAACACATATCGTTGAGGACGTTACTGCCTGCTGTGACAATATCCTGATCATGGATGACGGAAAGTTTATCTTTAGCGGAACAGAGGAGGCCTTATCTGCAGAGGCGACGGACTATGACCGGAGCCTTTCCCCGGCGGAAAACGGATATCTTGGCGTGATACATAAGGTGAGGGGCGGAATAGCTGAAAAACTTTAAGCGGCACGGAGGTAAGGATGATGATAAGCAGTATGGCGGACAGGATCAAAAGGGCGGTACAGAGATTCCGGATGATGGGAAAGGGTTTTTTCCTTCCATTGATCGCGGTCTATATCCTGCAACCGCTGTATCTGATTGCGTCGCGCTCTTATGAATATGGAGGATATGGAATTGATTACATAAAAGACTCTGCAGTTGCGGAGATGCTATTCCTGTATCCTCCGATATGCCTGTATTGGCCGTACCGGCAGCTCTCAAGGTATCTTGAGGAGGAGGGAAGGGAGATAGAATATCTTCATAGGCGCAATAAGTGGCCGGAGATCTTTGACTGTTATGTATTCTGGATTCTGGTGTTGATTCCTCCGCATATCATATATGGAAAGATCCTTCAGGATATGGAAACCTTTGTTTTTCTTTATATCTTTATTTCAGCTGTATGCTTTGCATATTGCGGGATTGCCTACTGGCTGGCGTATTTTACAGGTTCGGCACTGTTGATACTACCGGTTGCGATGTTTTATGCCTTTATGGTGGTTACGCCGTATGCCTATATGTTTGAGAGCATTAATTATACGAGTCTGTATTATAAGACATATATTGAGAAAATCTTAAATTGCTGTATGCTGTTTGCAGCAGGGGGCATCTTTGCCCTGCTTGGACAGCGGCATAACCGGCGTTATCAGAATTATCCGTAACGGCAAGGCGGCAGTGCCGGAGAAAATATGGATAAGATAGACTGACAGGCGGAGGTAGTCTGTCTATGAT
>CAMWKA010000169.1 GCA_947174725.1 uncultured Lachnospiraceae bacterium
GTCTCAGACACATCAACCTTCTCTAAAAGAGTGTCTATAGGCACATCCGAAATTTCCGGGTCCACATCTTTGTCCGCATCTGCCATATATGCTTCCACATTCTGTTCCTGAACTTCCTCCGCATAAGGCGCCGTCATCTGCTCACCCGGTTCTTCGGTATATAGCATTTCCGCTTGATCGTCCCCTTCCAGATAGGATTCTGCTTCCTCTGCATAAAACGCAGTATTCTGTTCTTCTGTCTCCGATATGTTTTCTTCCAAAAATGGCTGCTGTTTTTCTTCTGTAGCGGATTCTTCAACAGTTTTCACTTCCGCAATTCTTTTCTCCTCTGCCGCCTGCTTTCCTGTATTCTGTCTGTTTCCCTGTTTTTTATTTCTTCTCTTTCCCATTTTTATCCTCATACTATTGCTGTTTTTCATAAAGCATCACAGCAATTCTATCATTTTTCCTATAAGTACCTTATAACCTTACAACAAAAATGCACTCGACAGGAATCGAACCTGCATTAAAGGCGTCGGAGGCCTTCGTTCTATCCATTAGACTACGAGTGCATATCTGCAAGCGCCAGACAGATATTTCATTCTGTCGGCACTTGCTATCATAACATACTTTTCCCCTTTTGTCCAGTTTACTTCACACTTGTTTTATGATCACACAACCTGACTTTCCCACTCTTTCTGCTGTAATGATAAACCTCATCAGAAAGTACCTCCTCCGGAGCCAGCTGCGTTCTGTTGACATCTTTTACCATATTTCTCAACACATCTGCATCTTCCATCCCCTGAGCTTTGATTAAGATCACCTCATGGATCGAAGAGGGCAGGATATACAGATCACTTTCTATCCGCTCAGCAAATTCTTTCAGAACATTTGGATAAAGGATGCAGGCAGCTCCATTCAGGTTGCTGCGGTTGGTTAATACATACATCGGATTTTCCTCCTGCTCATCCGTAAAACAGTCCATGATATTATCTGTCATCTCATCCACCGGAAATTCTTCCTTTTCTTCGCCCTGCCGGTAGTTATTTTTCTTCCGGGAAGCTCTGTTGCTTATATTTTTCCGAAGCAACTCCCGTAGAATATCTTCCATATTGGTCAGACGGTACCCCAGTACTCTGGGGGTATTGTACTCGGCATCGGCAATTAACCGATTTAGGTCGATCTTCCACTTTTCCATATGAACATTATAAATCAATATGCTTGCCGCGCCAAATACTTCATTTTCCATATAATAATAGAAAACAACTGCCAGATCGAGAAACGGAATGTACGGAATCTCTTTGAGCAATTCCTCATTCATCTGATAATTGATCAGCTTATACACAACTCTGCCCTTGATCTTCTCATAGTTCAGGAAGAATTCCATCGAAACATCTTCCTTTACTGTATGAGCCTCATATGTTCTGATGATCTCCTGCATCGTTGCAGACAGCGATATACCGTTTTTATATCCTTCATAAAATTCATCCAGATAGATCGTCGGCGTAATCTGGTTTGGGCTATCCTGTAAAAAGACGGACACCCCATGCAGGCATAAACCATTATTCTTCTTTACAGTTAAAGTTCTGACCCGATATTTTTCTCCATAATGTTTTTCCAATGCACGCGTTATTTTTTCAATAAACTGTTCTAATGTCATATTTTTTCATCCTTTCTTTCTGTAGATTCCACATTCAATGAAAAAGACAATGAAAAATCTTCATTGTCTTTCAAGCTTTTAATTGATTGATAGAATCACATCCATTCAGGATGATCTTATTACACGCGGCTTAAATACTCTCCGGTTCTGGTGTCGATCTTGATCACTTCACCCTGATCTACAAACAACGGAACCATTACCTGCGCGCCTGTTTCTACGATTGCCGGCTTTGTAGCGCCGGTAGCGGTATCCCCCTTAAATCCCGGCTCCGTCTCTGTAATCTGAAGCTCGACGAACAAAGGCGGTTCAATCGCAAATACGCTGCCATTGTGAGAACATACCTTGACCATCTCATTCTCTTTGACATATTTCAGCGCATCGCCAACCGTTTCTTTATTTAATGCAATCTGCTCATAATTCTCTGTATCCATAAAGTTATACAGATCACCATCCGCATACAAATACTGCATTTCTTTTCTATCAATACGTGCCTGGGGGCATTTCTCAGTGGGACGGAAAGTCTTTTCAACGACACCGCCGCTCTTGATATTTTTCAGCTTTGTTCTTACAAATGCTGCGCCCTTTCCTGGTTTTACATGCTGAAACTCGATAATCTGATAAACGTTTCCATCAAATTCAATCGTAATTCCATTCCTGAAATCACCTGCAGAAATCATCGTTTTATCCTCCTCAATTGTCATCGCGAAATAATACTATTATAGTTTAAACGATAGGACAAGATTTTTCAACTGTTTTTTTTAAAAAATGGCATGTAAAAGGAGCATACCCTAAGATATGCCCCTTAAAATACCGCATTGATACATACGGATGAATTATTTCAGCGTATTAGCCTCGTCAACAACTTTCTTGATTGCTGCAGCCGCATCCTTCGGAAGCTTGTTGTAACCGCCCTCAGCCGTATCCAGATTCTTAACATACTGAAGTCTGTCATTCATACGCGCCTTCAACTGCTCAACATACTTCTTATCCTTTAAGTCAGGAACAAATCCCGGCCACTCGAAGATCTCGATATCGGAGAACGGACCCCATTTCTTGAACTTAGCCTTGCCCTCAACAATCGCCTCAATGACACCAAGGGTATCCTTCGGCTGAACCTTTTTGCCCATGAAATCACCGGTATTGATAATGTAGCAGTCTACATTCTTCTTCTCTACAAGATCCTTAAACTTCTTATAGTCATTTACCAGCTCATAAGTTCTGAACGGGTTAGCATATGGTTCAACAACCAGAGCGTTCGGATCAACACCCTCTTTTAATCTCTCAGCTGTAGATCTCTTGGTAGCAAGCGTTGCGCCCATAACGGATGCAAGAGAAGCTCCCTTCAACTTCACTACAGGAGGGATCGTAGGATCCTTCATGATCCAGAAGATTGCATTTACCGGGGAATCAATCTTATCCACACGGTTCGGTGACCACAGTTTTGACTTGATCGCACGTCCGTTACCGTTTCTGATATCCTCCGTAACGATAACAACCTTTCCGTCTTCATCAAGAGTTGCGGATACATTCTGGCATGTCAACAGATACTTGTTGTCCTCGCAGTCACAAGGATAATCTGCCGTCTTATCAAAATATGTAGGCTCCAAAGCTATGGATGCGCAAGTATCAGCATTGATGATAAACGCGTCATCATGAAGAACCTTGATTGCAGGATACTTACCGCCATGTTTAGCATGTGTGATCGTAGATTTACCGGATCCTGACAAACCAAATACGGCAGCAACATATTTCTTCTTGCCTTCCTTATCAAGAGTATATTCTTTCTGACCACCATGGCAGGATGCATAACCATTTCTGTTAGCAAGCGCCCATGCAAGTGTCAATGTACCCTTCTTATGCTCACCAAAGTATCTCATACCAAGGATTGCAGCACAGTTGTTAGCTGTATCAAAGTAGCATAAGCAGTTCGGATCACATACGTCTTCCTGTCCCGGAGCTCCCTTCCACTGAGGATCGGATAAAATAAAGATATCCGGCTCTTTTCCATTGCCAATCAGCTTGGAATTCTTGTACATCTTAACATACTCATCTGAGCAGTACTGGAAGTTCAGCAGCCAGTTGTAAAGCAGATTCTCTTCTCCTTCCGGAATCAGAAGATGTGCCTTTACCATGAATTCTTCATCCAAACCGATAAATGCTTCCGCATGATACATCGTCTTCCAACGTGTGTCATAAACAGCATCCATCAATATCTTGTCAAGCTTTGCATTGTCTGTTCCGGGCTTTCCTGTAATTCTTCTAGCCGGAGCGTAACGTCCGGTAATAGAACCGTCATTGAACAACAGAACCTTTGCATCCGGCTCAAGACCAAACTCTTCGCCTCTGTAAACAGGCATATCTGTTACGATCGTTCCCGGTGAGTTCTTTGCAAGCTCATAAGCTTCTTTTAATGTGTTGATCTTTACGACATTGTTTGCATAGAAAGGCGCCTCGATAATTGCACGGGTATTCGTTACCGGTGTGCCAACCTTCGGGAAACCAACCTTGTTAGGTCCAATGTCTTTTCTGGCATAGTTTGCTTTTGTTGCCATTTTACTTCCTCCTTTATATAATTTAAATTTTGCTTACACATTACAGCGTACCTTGATTATTATAACAAATGACCTTGGAAAAGTAAATATGTTAAACATTTGAGATTCCGCAGTTTTGTCCACAGTATCCCAATTCCATCAGCGGTATCATGTATAATTAAAGGAGAAAGTACATTTCTGCCATTACCGGCTGACAAAGGGTATCTCAGGCGTATATCCTACGAAAAAAGGCTGCCGCACTACTTGCAACAGCCTCTTTTATCGTATCGCCTATATTGACCTGTCAATCAAATACCCCTCTGCAAAATAACAGGGTATTTAACCTCCGCAGAAATAACTGTTTTATTATTTCTCAGGACCTGCAGAAACTAATGCTTTTCCAGCATCGTTGCCTTCATATTTCGCAAAGTTCTTAACAAATCTGTCTGCTAAGTCTTTTGCCTTGGTTTCCCATTCGGAAACATCTGCATATGTATCGCGCGGGTCAAGAATTGCAGGATCAACACCCGGAAGCTCGGTAGGAACTTCAAAGTTGAAGAGCGGAATCTTCTTTGTCGGAGCATTGTTGATGTCGCCATTTAAGATTCCATCAATGATTCCACGGGTATCCTTAATGGAAATTCTCTTTCCGGTTCCGTTCCAGCCTGTATTTACGAGATAAGCTTTTGCACCGCTCTTTTCCATTCTCTTAACTAATTCTTCTGCATACTTGGTCGGATGAAGCTCTAAGAATGCCTGGCCGAAACAAGCGGAGAAGGTCGGTGTAGGCTCGGTAATTCCACGCTC
>CAMWKA010000170.1 GCA_947174725.1 uncultured Lachnospiraceae bacterium
GTTTTGTATATTGTGCAACACGCATCGAATGACCTTTGGTATAAGGGTCCTTTGCCTCAATGAAGTTGACAATCGTCTGCATGGTCTGCTCAATAATCTTCTCGTCCCGTTTCTGCTGTTCAATCATACGCCGCAGATTGATCTTTACAATAATCATTGCAAGAAAACAACTGATCCAGATAAGCATCGCTACACAAAGTATCCAGAAAAACGGATTTTTTAAAATACTGGTGTGCAGATGGTAGCGTATCTCTCCTTTAGAAAAATCCGCTACATAGTCAATGGTCTTTTCAGGAATATACATGATAAAACCAATTCTGGTGCTGCTTTCCTTGTCTGAGTCATCAGGCTTTGGAACGATGGGCATTTCACCTATTGCCACCTCAGGATAATATATAAAATAATCCCCCTCATACAATCGTACCATAGCTCCGGACACTGTCATAAAGTGCTCCAGTATGATGTCATACTTAGAATACTCTGCAAGATCAAGAGCCTGAACCCTTTCATTTCCTGAATTCACATTCTGATGGATTTCATAGTCTCCATTCCATGAATTGACGATACACATTTCCTCAGGAATGTATACGACAGCCTTCCAGTCTGTAATTGTCTCAGAAGAATTGTTGATAACTACCAGTTCATAGATGGTACCTACAGACTCCTTGTAAAGAACATTTTTATCATCATCTAAAACAGGATCATTCATCCATGCGCCGGTATCTCCTCCTCTTGTAACAATATCTACCGTAACATCATCAAATACAAATGCAGTCCCCTCCTGCCTGCCGTCCGAAAAGCTATGTATCCTTTCACGGGTATTATACCGATGATTTTGAAGAAAAAGCACTGTCATACCGACGATAATCAAAATCGGCAGAATAACAACGCCAAGCAAAAGTGGTTTGCTAATCTTCCTTTGCACAGCCAATCCTCCCTCCTTTCGTACTAAAAAGTATAGATTATATTTTCCTGTCTTTTATTACTTTCCGCAAATTACCGCTACCGTGTCCGGCATCCAATACAACCAATGGCATAATTACGCCTCTCATGCGCTTTCTCTAGCATATGCGAAAGGCATCAGCTATGTTACATGCCGGTAAATAAATCCCCCACAGCAACAGTTCCGCGCTGATCTCTATTCCGCAGAAGAGTCGAGGCACTAATCCGAATGTAAAGTCTTTACTATTTTATCATTAAATTCCTATTTTGGAAACATTTCATTGAAATGTGCATTAAAAAAGCGACCAACTTCCCCTCAATTAGTCGCTTAACTTTTATTTTTCCAGAATGTTCCATGTCAATAAGTGTTAATTGTTTCATAAATATTCGAACTTTCAGTTAAAATGAGTTTTTGCACTTTTATCCATGGTGTCTCTTCGTTTCAATTCTTCCCGCAGTCTTTTAATTTCTTCCTCTTGTTTTGCATTTTCTTCAGCCTGCTTTGTAATCTGATCTGCCTGTTTTGTATTTTCTTCAGCCTGTCTTATGATCTTATCTGCTTGCTCTGTGATCTTTTCTGCCTGCCTTGTGACCTCCTGCTTCAATTCATAGTTTTCTTCTATGATTTTTATTCGCATTCCGCCCACCTCCTGATCATTTTTTACTGTCTCAACCATCCTATGAATCTCACGCAATTCCTCATTGACTGCATTCTCATATATAGTATTTTCCATATAATACAGCAACTGTTTTACTGCTGCGCTGGGAATTCCCTTTGTTCCTTTTGTATATAGAAACAGGGTACTTGCACCGTCCTCATATTCCATCTCCGGCAGTTCCACGCATTTGTTTTTGATTGTATACAACATGCGATCCCTGCCAAAGGGATCATAGGGCATGATCATAATGATCACAACATTCTTCAGATGATCATAGTCTGCTCCGGCGTTCAGGCTCCTTGCGGCGATCTTGCCATGGTAGAACCTCATCCTGCGTGGTAGCGCCTTTTTATCCGCCGCACTGTCATTACAGTCTGGCTCAATATCATAAACTGCTGCCCGTTCTTCCCCGTAATCTTCAATTTCCGGTTCTGTATACACATCCAATCTTGCACCATGCAGATGGGAGTCCGAACCGCATAACACTTTCTGCGCCGTGACAGACAGATGTTTAAACTCCCTGCCAAATATCGTTTTCAAAATGCTTTTTACAAACCGTTCTCTGATTTCCGGATAAGTCACCATCGCTCCGAATAAAAAATCATCAAAGAGATAAATCTCTTACAAATTCATCTCACGGAGCGTCTTTCTTCCAAACAGCGGATCCATTGTCACATCTGCTATCGTTTCATTCGCATATTTTTTTGCTACTTCTTTTCTAAAATGTCTTTCTTTCATACTGTACTCCTTTCGTATTTAGCGGAAAGAAGAACCCATATGATATTGAAAACATTTCCTATCACCATTCTCTGCAATCCGCTTTATTATTTTATTCATACAGGGACTGTCAGCCGAAATGGCATAAAATACTTTTGATATTTCCCAGATATGTAGTGTCATTGTAACAGATACGATACGGTGTGTCAATCAAAACCAAACTGCTTATTAAGCAGCATCTGTTTTTAATCTATTTAATTTTGTAAATTCTCTATATTTTCCCAGCCACTGTAGAAGTGTCCATGTTGGTTTATCTACAAGAGCAGTGGTTCTCTAAAGTTTCTTAGCCAAAACACAATCGTCACATCATCTTTATCTACAAAAGTAGAAATTTTCTAAGGTTTCTCAACTTCATTTTCGATTGTTTCTCTATTTAAATCTACAAGAGTAGAAATTTTAATAAGCTGATCATCACTTACAAACATCCACCCACTCCACGCATCCGGAATACTGCTCCAGTTCCTCAGGTGTGAGTTCGATGGCGCTGTTGGCGCTTCCACATGCCGGAAATACCGTCTCAAAACGCTTGAGGGAGACGTCCAGATACGTCTTAACGCCCTCTTTTACCGCAAATGGGCATACCCCGCCCACCGCATGACCGGTCAGCGGCTCCGCCTCCTCAAAAGCAAGCATCTTCGCCTTTGCCCCAAACTTCGCCTTATATTTCGGATTGTCAATCTTCTTATCTCCTGCGGTCACGATCAGTATCACCTGATCCCCAAGATGAAAGGACAGCGTCTTCGCGATCCGGCTTTCCTCGCAGTGCAGCGCCTCCGCCGCCAGCGCCACTGTCGCGCTGGACACTTCAAATTCCTGTATCCTGTCCTCTATCCCATACTGTTTAAAATACTCCCTGACATTCTCGATTGCCATTGTCATCCTCCCCATTATGACTGTTATATGAATCAAAAGTTCACAACAAAGTATGAATCTCCTGAACCTCGTCATATTTGAAAAAAGGATCTCCGTCTGCTTTCCCGCGGAAATCCTTTTTACCATACCATATTTATAGATATTTTTCCATACTTTTACTGAAATCTTCTTCCAGATGGATCAAGTCACCGGCCAGATCAGCCGCCTCCTTGGACGCTCCGCTGAATTTACTGCGGTATTCCCCGATGGACTGGATTCCCATGTTACAGCCATCCATCATAATCTTGGCGATCTGCGTATGGTTTCTCTCCAATGCCATTTTTACCTCGGTACTCATCCAGGCAAATGCTGACGCCATCATGGTTGGCTTCTCATCATTCTCGCCCGCTTCCTTCAGCATGGTTCCTGATTTTTCTTTCAACCCGGCATGCAGGTCCTTATAATGATCCAACAATTTCTGCAGCTTTTCATCTTTAACGTATTGCTGAATCTGGTCAATACTGTTCATCGCCATCTTGCAGCCGGAATTACATTCCTTTAATAATTTTACGGTATCTTCATTCATACTCTGCACCTCCTGCTGTTAGGATTGGCAAAAGTTGGCAGAATATGTATAGAATCAAAATTTAATTATTTTTCTATCGTGTTTTATTCACATTTTTCATCGTATATACAATTAGTTAATTTTTGATTTAATAATTATAAATTGGTGTATTTTTCTTGATTTCTTATAACAGTTCCTCCCCCAAGCACATCGTTCCCACGGTAAAATACGATCGCCTGTCCCGGCGTCGCTGCCCTGACCTTATCCGGAAAATGACAGCGCAATACCTCCTCATCGATATACTCTGCATGACAGGCATATTCCTTACTGCCATATCGTATTTTTGCCGTCATCCCCTGACAGTCCCCAAGATTTTCTACCGCCATATAATTGATCCTGTTGCAGATCACCTCATCCGTAAACGTATCTTCATTGGTCCCCAGCACTACCTCATTGGTGTCAGGGCGGATCTCGCATACATACATAGGCTGTCCAAAGGCTATGTTCAACCCTTTCCTCTGCCCTATGGTATATTTATGGATTCCGGCATGGGTCCCCAATATATTACCTTTTTTATCCACAAAATTACCTGCTGTCGGAAGTTTGGCATGACGACCCAGAAATGCGCCATAGTCGTTATCCGGAATAAAACAGATCTCCTGACTATCCGGCTTGTCCGCTACCGGAAGCCCTATCCTTTCGGCAATCTGCCGGGTCTCTTCCTTACGGTATTCTCCCAGCGGCATCAGCGTATGCGCCAGTTGGGACTGTGTCAGCTGATACAGGGCATAGGTCTGGTCTTTCTCCGTGGTTGACGCCTTACTGACAGTATACCGTCCATTCTCCAGTTTCCTGATGTTTGCATAATGACCGGTTGCAATAAACTCTGCCCCGTTCTCCATAGCATAAGAAAGAAGCGCTTCCCACTTCACATAGCGGTTGCAGCGGATGCACGGATTGGGCGTATTGCCTGCAAGATACTCTGCAACAAAGTTATCTATCACCTTTTTCTGAAACATATCCCTGAAATCCACCACATGATATGGGATATCCAATACCCCGGCAACCCGTCCGGCATCCTCCACGGCGCTGTTTTCTCCTTCCGTACCCCCTTCTTCCTGCCAGACCTGCATCGTTACGCCGATCACATCATATC
>CAMWKA010000171.1 GCA_947174725.1 uncultured Lachnospiraceae bacterium
CTTTGAATGATATATTTATGTATTGGATTTCCCATGGAGGAAAACCGTTCTTCATATTCCGTCATAATATTATCTTTCTTCATCTCCTCGTCTGCGTGAAGATCGTGTGTGATCTGGACGATCTTCCAGCCGGAGCCCTCTATCTCCTCTTCCGCAAAGGCAAACAAGTCCGTATTGTCCGTTTTAAATTCAATCATGCCGTCTTTTTTCAGGATCCGGTCATACCGTGCCAGAAACTGCCTGCTGGGAAGCCGTCTTGCGGCATGACGGTCCTTAGGCCACGGATCGGAAAAATTCAGATAGATCCTGTCGATTTCTCCCTGCGAAAAAATCTCCGTAATATACTCCGCGTCCATCCGGATCAGCCTGATATTCGGCAGCGGGTCCTGCTCCATCTTCTGTACCGCGCGAAGCAGCACCGTGGAATATTTCTCGATACCGATATAATTGATCTGCGGATTTCTTCGGGCAAGCTCCATTAAAAACCTGCCTTTTCCCATACCGATCTCCAATCGGATGGGATTACCGTTGCCAAATTCTTCCTGCCATTTCCCTTTTATCAGCTCCGGCTCATGTACCACATACTCACTTTCAGCAATCATTTCTCTGGAACCGGTTACATTTCTGAGACGCATCGCAATTCTCCCCATCTGACTGATTTACTTCAATAACAGACAATTTTGCCGCTACTTTATACAAGAATATTTTACTACAAAATTATTATTTCGTAAATTTGAAAAAAATGGTTTGGTTTTTCTACAAAATAGTGTATGATAAAAGTAAACTTACACACGATATTGATAAGTGCTTAAAATGATAAAACCTGAAAGGTAATGGTCTGATATAGATGAAATATCAATTGAAATATCAAATATTCACAGCATTTCTGTGTTTTTTTCTTATATTTTCTTACACCGCGCTTCCGGTATATGCAACACAGGAGCAATTGCTGGAAGAAGCGGAAGATAGGAAAAACGAACCCGTAGAAAGTAATAATGTCGAAAACTGGCCTCAGGGACCGTTGATTGGCGCCAAAGCAGCTATTTTAATGGATGCCAATACCGGTGCTATCCTTTACTCTAAAAACATAAACGAACAGCTGTATCCGGCAAGTATTACGAAGCTGATCACCTGCCTGATTGCTGTCGAAAACTGCTCTTTGGACGAAATCATAACTGTCAATCAGTCTGCCATCGACGCCAATGATCCTGACGGTTCTAACATGTCTCTGGTAGCAGGCGAACAGTTTACCTTAGAAGAACTGTTGTATGGCATCCTGATCAATTCCGCCAACGAAGGCTGCAATGTCGTAGCAGAACATATTGCCGGCTCTCAGGAGGCCTTTGTGGAGATGATGAATGAGCGAGCCAGGGAACTGGGTTGTACTAACACGCACTTTGTGACCACCAACGGGCTGCACCGCGACGATCATTATACCACAGCCCACGATATGGCTCTGATCGGACAGGCCTTTTTTGAGCATGATATTCTCTGTAAAATATCCAGTACTCCCGAATATCATATCGAAGCAAACGCTTACCATGAAGAACATTGGCTTCATTCTAAAAACACTCTCTATGAAGGAAGGACCTACTATTATGAACCCCTTATAGGCAGTAAAACAGGATTTACCAGTCATTCCCGACAGACGCTTGTTTCCTGCGCGGAGCAGAACGGCATGAGACTGATCTGCGTCATCCTGATGGAGGAAAGTCCGTATCAGTTTGAAGATACTGTGAATCTGTTTGAGTACGGTTTTTCCAATTTTGCGCCCACCATGATTTCCAACTATAATAATCCTTATGAGATCAATCATTCTGATTTTTTCAATACGGACAATGACATCTTCGGCAGCACTTCCCCCCTGATCTCAATAGACAGAGGCGCAAAAATCATCCTGCCGGTGGGTGTGGATTATTCAGAAACAGAATATTTACTCACCTATGACGATCTTTCAGATGATCTCCTTGCTCAAGTCGATTATTCTTATCATGGTATGTATCTTGGAAGCGCTTCCATTACGCTGACCGGCAACACCACGCCGGAATTTACGTTTAACGATCATTTTGAAACAGATGGGGAAGCCGCCGTGAATGATGAAACCCCGGATACCAACGCAAGGAATCAGATCTTTGTCAATATCTACCGGGTATTGATCGGCATCGTTGTTGTCGCCGCCATCATTGTACTCCTATTGATCATCAATGGCGTTTTGAAGAATATTCATTTTGAGCAGAAACGGGTTAAAAATATCCAAAAACGACGCAGTCCGAACTATCGTCCGAACTATCGGGGAAGACCCGTAAAAAGAACGCCCGCAAGAACGATAAACCGTCCGACAGCAAATAGTTCAACGGCAGAACGCCCGAAGTTAAATTATCGGAAAACACGAAAGAATGATTTTACTGTATGGAAAAATACAGAAAAGCAAAAATCCGTTGCTCAAAAAAAGCAGAATTGGGCTAAACGGAATGATATCAATTTTAACGACTTCAATATTAAATAGACGGCTCATCAATCAAAGATCGTTTCTTTCGCTTTTTTATTGATGAACTTTTTAAACTCATCAATATCCGCATCATGGGTAAATCCCTGTTTAAAGATAACCTGACCATGTTCTACCATGCCCTTTTTTCCGAGGATCAGGATATAGCTGTCTTCCGTCTCATACGCCTTGGAAATACTGGAATATTTAAAAGCAAAAGATTTCTCATTGACACGGACGCTGATCTTATCCTGTTGAAAATGAAGGATCATCGTGATCGCCGGTCCGTATTCGTCTTTCATCTTACGAAAATTGATCCACTCGCTAAACCGGTATCCCCAGAAAATCATCATTGTAAAATAAATACCAAAACCAAGAAACGCCAGACAAACCTTTGGCATCCTCAGATAAAAGAAGGAGACAGCACACAAAGCATACATGATTACCGCCAACACTGCTGCTAAAATCTGCATCCTTTTATTCATCGTCTGGTAGGTCATTTTGCAATACTGATGATGGAGTTTTTTGGTCAGGATAAATCGATTTTCATAAAATATTTTTGCCATGGCAACAGTATAATGTACAACACCGGTACTGTCAAACGAAAACATTACCCAAATACCCTCTGTTTTTGTACAAAACTGATTGTTGAAAACTTATAATACGCTCCTATCCAATTTGTTCATATGAACGAAAATGACGTTTTTTGATTTTATTTGATCTCTTTTATTGACTTTCCTCCCATATTATGGCATATTTATATCATAATAATTCAAAATACTTCATATTGTTTCAATAAGGAGGGGAAACACGATGTTGACCGAAGAACGGTTTGCCATCATTCTTGATACTGTAAATAGAAAAAAAAGCATACGCCTGAATGAGCTTTGCGATCTTCTTGAGATATCCGTTTCTACTGCCAGAAGAGACATCAATGTCCTCGCTGAAATGGGGAAGCTTATTAAAGTACACGGTGGCGCAATCGCCATTGATATGAATGACAATTATCTGTCTACGGAAAAAAGCGTTGCAGAAAAAGCGCTGCTGTTTCCGGAAGAAAAGGCTGCCATTGCAAAATATGCCGCTTCGCTGATTGATGAAGGTGATTTTGTATTTATTGACGCAGGGACAACCACGGCGCAAATGCTCGACTTTATTCCACTGAAAAACATCAGTTTTGTTACCAATTCTTTCAATCATGCCAAACGTTTGACACAGAGAGGCTTTCAGGTCTTTATTCCAGGCGGGGAGATCCGACCGGACACGGAAGCGATCATCGGAGAAGAATGTGTCCTGATGCTGGAAAATTATAATTTTACAAAATGTTTTATGGGAACAAACGGCATTTCCGTATCCGCGGGATTTACCACCCAGAACATCAAAGAAGCCAGAGTAAAGACCGCGGCAATCAACGGAAGCCGGAAATCATATATCCTCGCCGATCACTCAAAATTTGACAAGATATCATTTGTAACATTTGCACACATTAATGAAGCAAGTATTATTACGGATTCCTTATCTGCAGACCAAGGTTCTGACGGCTTGTCTGTTGAAAAGTATTCCGGGTATACATCTATTAAGGAGGTGATATAAATGGTCTATACGGTAACTTTTAATCCCGCCATTGATTATGTAGTTCATACGGATCATATGAACTTAGGCGAGGTAAACCGCCTGCAGGGCGAGGAAGTCTATTTCGGCGGAAAGGGCATCAATGTTTCCAATGTACTGAAAGAACTTGGAATCGAATCCAAAGCGCTTGGTTTTGTGGCTGGATTCACAGGGATTGCCATTGAACAAAGCCTGAAAGAAAACGGCATTGAGACGGATTTTGTTCATCTCGATAAAGGGATCTCCCGCATTAACGTAAAGATCAAGTCCGCTGAAGAAACAGAGTTGAATGGTCAGGGACCGGACATTCCTGAGAAAAAAGTAGAAGAATTATTTCAGAAACTTGACTGTCTGAAAGACGGCGATATCCTCATCCTCGCAGGAAGCATCCCATCTACGCTGCCTTCCGACATCTACGAACGGATCCTTGCACATCTGGAAGGGAAAAACATTAAGGCTGTTGTGGATTCTACAAAGGACTTATTAATGAAAGTCCTGAAGTATAAGCCATTCCTGATCAAGCCAAACAATTTTGAACTGGGAGAAATGTTTGGCGTAACGCTGAAAACAACAGAAGAAATCACGGAATATGCTCGGAAACTTAAAGAAATGGGCGCGGTCAATGTCCTCGTCTCCATGGCGGGCGACGGTGCAATTCTTTTAGACGAAAACGGCAATACACATATCTGCGGCGTATGTAAAGGCAAGGTAAAAAATTCCGTCGGCGCCGGGGATTCCATGGTGGCAGGCTTTGTTGCAGGCAGTATGGACGGCGATTATGAATACGCACTAAAGCTGGGAACGGCAAGCGGCGGCGCAACAGCAGTTTCGGATGGATTGGCAAAAA
>CAMWKA010000172.1 GCA_947174725.1 uncultured Lachnospiraceae bacterium
ATTTCCTTCAACTCTGACAATTTCATTTCATCAATGCTCTTATGCTTTTCGATAAAGGAAAGCACCCTTTTTCCAATGACCTCATGCGCATCTCTAAACGGCATTCCCCGCTTCACCAGATAATCCGCGGCGTCTGTCGCATTGGTAAATCCATTGACCGCGCTCCGCGCCATCACGTCTTTTCTGAACTTCATGGTATCCATCATCTGCATGAACATCATAAGACATTCTTTCACCGTATCTATGGCGTCAAATGTTCCTTCTTTGTCCTCCTGCATATCTTTATTATATGCAAGCGGGATTCCCTTCATGGTTGTCAGCATCGCCATCAGACTTCCATAGACCCTTCCAGTCTTGCCGCGGACAAGTTCCGCAATATCCGGATTCTTCTTCTGCGGCATGATACTGCTCCCTGTGGAATAGGCATCGTCGATCTCTATAAATCCGTATTCATTAGAATTCCACAGGATCACTTCCTCGGAAAACCGTGATAAATGCATCATAATCGTAGATAATGCAGATAACAGTTCGATCACATAATCTCTGTCTGAAACACTGTCCATACTGTTTCTTGTCGGTTCTGTAAAACCTAACAGGGAAGCTGTACACTCCCGGTCTAACGGATACGTGGTCCCTGCCAGTGCCCCCGCTCCCAACGGACAGGTATTCATACGTGCCAGAATATCAGATAATCTTGAACGGTCACGCACAAACATTTCAAAATAAGCGCTCATATGATGCGCCAGTGTCACCGGCTGCGCTTTCTGCAGATGTGTAAATCCCGGCATATAAGTTTCCAGATTTTCCTCCATCATGCGGTACAGGATCTTCTGAAACTGAAGCAATAAACTATCAATCTCCCCAATCTGCTCCCGGACATACAGTTTCATGTCCAACGCCACCTGATCATTGCGGCTCCTTCCGGTATGCAGCTTCTTTCCGGCGTCACCGATCCGGCTGATCAGATTGGCTTCCACAAAGCTGTGGATATCCTCATATTGATCCGTGATCTCCAAACTGCCGTTCTCCACATCCGACAAGATCCCTTCCAATCCCTTCAGAATGGTGTCTAACTCTTCCGTCGTAATGATCTTCTGCTTCTCCAACATTCTGGCATGCGCCATGCTGCCAGTGATATCCTCTTTATAAAGTCTTTTATCAAATTCAATGGAAGCATTGAACAGATACACATTGCGGTCTGTTTCCTTCGTAAATCTGCCTCCCCATAACTGTGCCATTTTCTTATAATAACCATGCCTTTCCGTAACCTGCGGATTCATGCTGCCGCAGGCACAATATTTGCAAAACAAATAAATTTGTTTGTGAAAAATTTATTTTTCACACTAATCTTTCCTGTATTCTTCTTATTTTTTGCTATATATGATTCCGACAATTTTTTACAATACTTTATATTATCATATCAATCCATGATTTTCAACTATAACCAATCTATGTCGGCAAATCAACAAATCGGCTTCCATGTCTATTCTATATCAATCAGCGCAGCTGCGCCGATGATTCCTGCGTCATTGCCATGCGCTGCTTTTTTGATTCGTGCCACGGCGGCAATTTCTCCGCCAAAGCAGTTTTGCTTCACATATTTTTGCAGCGTTTCTTCCATCAGCTCAAATCCTTCGCAGATCCCGCCGCCCAGATAGATCACTTCCGGTCGGAAGATATTGATAATATTAGTAATCCCACAGCCCAGATATTCCAGATACTGCTCAAATACCTTCACCGCGACCGTGTCTTTTTTCCGTACTGCCTCTATCACGTGCTTTCCGTTTAAGCCGCGCAAATCAGCTTCCTCGCCCGCCAGCACACGCAGAAGGGATTCCTCCGTATCCCGCGCCGCCTGTCTTGCATCCTCCACCAGCGCAGACGCAGACACATAGGCCTCAAGACATCCCTTCCGGCCGCAGCTGCACTGTCTGCCGCCATGGCAGATCACCATATGTCCCAGTTCCGCCCCGCCCGGCTGCTCTCCTTCATACAGCTTTCCGTTTAATATAATACCACTGCCAACCCCTGTTCCAAGAGTCAGCAAGACTGCACTCTGAACACCAGAATCCGTATCACACACCAGTTCTCCCAGCGCAGCACAGTTAGCGTCATTCGATACCCTGACCTTGATTACACTACAATCCGTATCCTCTGCCAGCATTTTTCCAAGAAGTTCCGCAAGGGGTACATTTTCCCATCGGATATTATTGGAATATAAGACTTTACCGCTTCCGGCATCAATCGTGCCGGGGCTTCCGATCCCTATTCCCGCAATATCACGCAGAGTAATACCGGCTTCCTCCGTAAGCTTCTTCACAAGAGACGCCATATCCCTAATAATTTCTTCCGGTTCGCGTTCCGTCATGGTAGGCGTCGCCCCGTGCACAATGATCCTGTTCTCCTCATCCACGATACCGCCCTTGATATAAGTGCCGCCAAGATCTAATCCAACGCGTTTCATTCCGCAACCTGCCTTTCTCTTAAATATCTCAACATACCAAAGAAATTTTCATACTCTACAACATATCAATGAGGAATATGACAATGAAATTTTCATAATCCGCAACTTATCAATGAGAAATATGACAATGAGGTTTACATAACCTGAAGTTTGCACATCTATGTTCCAAAAATGATTTCATTTATGATATTTTTGGAACATAGATGTGCAAACGAAGAGTTATGTAAACCGCACTCCCCACCCCAAAAAGCCACATCTTACCCTAAAGAAATATCTAAAGAAGAATTCCCTGCTATCTATAGAAGAATACCCTGCATGACAACCACTTGCTTTCTGCAAGCGACATTCATACAGGGTATGGAACTACACCTTAAATAACCATCTTTAGGAAGAAGTGATCGAATCAAACTTTCTCTTCAAATCATTGGAGATATCGCTGATCATAACTGCCGATGCCGCGATTTCCTCCGAGCTGGATGCCAGCGTCGTAATACGTCTATTGACTTCGTCCACGATCTGCAACAGCTTTTGAGATTCCTCACTCAGCTTTTCCATAGCGACGATGATCTCGTCCTTATTATTTTCACTATCCTTGGCCGTATTGCGGCTGGATTCACTCAATTCTTTGATCTGTGAAGCAACTACCGCAAATCCCTTGCCTGCCTCCCCGGCACGCGCCGCCTCAATCGAAGCGTTCAGGGATAACAGATTTGTCTGGGATGCCACGGAAGTAATATTTTCATTGTTTTTGCCAAGCTGAAGCAACAGTTCATTGATCTTTTCAAAGGAGTTTTTCATCGCCTCACAGAAAGCAACCACCTCTCCCATCGCCTGACTGATATTACTGCTCTCCTCAGCATTTTTACTATTACCCAAAGACATTTCATTGATGGATACATTCAAAGAAACAAACTGTTCATTGGCTTCCTTCACCATCCTCGAAACATCTTCACTCTTCTCCAGAATCTTTTTATTCTGGTCCTCTATCTCTTCTGACATTTTTTCCAACTGTTTCTTCTCTATCTCAGCCAGATCTTTTACATAATGAATACAGCTTGTCTTATTATTGCAGCCGTTGAAAATCGCCGTCGCCATATCGCGGCAGGTATTATAACCGCAGGCGCTACAGTTGATCTTCTGCTTTTGATCGGTATTCTTATTCATACTGTCAAAAATTTCCCTAAGCTGCTTGTCGTCAGGGCGAGTCACGATATTACCCGCTGATTTGTCCGTATAATGACGAACAAAATCATTCACATCAAGATTTGCAAACTGCTTATTCAGATTCTTTAAACGTTTCTCCGGAGTCAGGTTTCTTCCCCATGCGCTCTTCTGATTCCGGTTCTTGCTTGCTTCTTTGATCTTCTGGAGTTCATACAGTGTATCGTCCGTCTTTGTCTTTTCTTCCTCTACGCCGGTACCGTAGATACATCCCTTTGCACAGTTCAGGGCATCTACCATAAAAGGAAGCGGTCTATTATGTAAAACTCTTTCCTTATAATCCTCCAGGAAATGATAAGCATGCTTTTCACCCTCGATCTGACGGATGAAGACATCCTCGCCACAGAACCAATATACATTTTCCTTCAGACCACCCGGCATCGGATAGATGGAACCAAGACCATATTCTATTTCATTCTCTGCGGGGTCCGCCATAATATTATGCTGTCTTGCATATTTTGCAAGATGGTCAAAGGTCACATTGTAGTTGATATAACCATATGTATTGGGATCGCTGATCTCTGATTTCTTTGCAATACAGGGACTGATGAACGCCAGCTTATCCGTTAGATGCATATACTTCTTCGCATATACAGCCGCACACATCATCGGACTATGTATCGGCACCAGTTTCGGTATCAGTTCCGGAATATAATGTTCAATATAATTTACAACAGCTGGACACGGCTGGGAAATGCCGCCCAGAAAATTATGCTCGGTAATATACTTGATATACCCCCATGTCGTAATATCCGCGCCGAAGCTAACGCTGATAATACGGTTAGCACCCATGCGCTTTAACCCCCCTAAGATCTTCTTATATTCATTAGGGTAATTGGCTGCAAACGCAGGTGCCCACAGCAGGGAAATCCTTTCCCCTTTTGCAAGATCAGCCATAAGCTGTTCTGTATCATCCCGGAATTCCCTGGCATTATGCTCACAGGAATCAAAACATGCCCCACAACCGATACATTTGCTTCCATCAACATAAATATGCTGTCCCTCTTCTGTCACTACGGCTCTATTAGCCGTAAGTACGGGACACTGCGAAATACATTTGTTACATCCAATACACTTATCGTTTGTAAATACCAGACCCTTTTGTTCAAACCCCGCCATTTTTCCCTCCGTTTTGAAAACAAAAATTCGATAGATTTTCTCCACGTTTCAATAAATATAAGCATTAATATCATTTGAAGATTAAAAATGTTAAAACGCGAAAAAACCCTGATGTTAATATTTTATTACATTTAAACA
>CAMWKA010000173.1 GCA_947174725.1 uncultured Lachnospiraceae bacterium
TTCTCGTTCTTTTTTATATTTTCTACACTTGCATATTTATTTTGCAGATTGGTAACATTACTTAAATTTTATTACAACATAACAGGAGACCTCATGCAAAATTCTATTTACGCTCTGGCCTTAGAAGAAAAGAACTGGCTGGATTTTTTATTTTATAAGGTTGAGAAACAGCATTTAACCAAATCAGAGGAACAATCCATCAAAAAATTTATAACGGAGAAAAATTATCTGCCGTTGTGCGAGGCATGGAAGCAGCACAATTTTCCTATCCATCTTCCCGAAAAACGTATTATCAACAAAGAGGGAAGCACGAAGAAAAGGGTCGTTTACTCCTTTCGGGAAGAAGAAAATATCTTTTTAAAATTTATATCTTTTCAACTTTTTCGCTATGATTCCTATATTGCAAAAAACTGTTATTCTTTCCGGCGCAGTCATGGGGTGATGCATGCAGTTCGTAAGATCAGCGGTATTCCGCATGTTGATCAGATGTACTGTCTGAAAGCGGACATCAGTAATTATTTTAACTCCATAGATGTTTCAATACTTTTAGAACAACTTTCTTTTCTAAAGAACCAAGATAGAATGCTTTTTGAACTATTTGAAAAAATACTCTCCGAAGACCGGGTGATCGAACACGGCAGGATCATTCATGAAGCCCATGGCGCTATGGCGGGAGTGCCTATTTCCCCATTTTTAGCTAATATCCACCTCCGCGAGATCGACCAGTATTTTTTGGAAAAAGAGATCCCGTACTTTCGATATTCGGACGATATCCTGATCTTTGCCGCAACTGAGAATGAAATCAAAGAACGCAGAGACATTTTATTTCAGATGATTTATGACCTTGGGCTGTCTGTAAATCAGAACAAAGTTACGATCTCTCTTCCAGACGAACCCTTTGAATTTCTTGGATTTCGCTTTGACAACGGCACCATTGATCTTTCTGACCATACATTATATCGGATGAAAGCCAGGATCCGAAGAAAAGCCGACAGCCTCCGCCGATGGCAACGCAAGAAGGGACTGGACAACGAAAAAGCCGCCATCGGCTTTATCAATGCTATGAACCATAAACTGTATGGTTGTCCCGACGACAAAGAATTTAGCTGGAATAAATGGTTCTTTCCGAACCTGACCACAGACCGGCGCCTAAAAGTGATCGATCAATATATGCAGGAATATATCCGCTACTGCATCACCGGCAGACATTATAAGGGGAACTATCGGATCACTTATGATATGATAAAGAAATGGGGATACCGCAGTCTGGTAAACGAATATTACAAAAAATCCTATTCCTGACTATTGATCAATCCTTCATAATACTCCGCCTGTTCTATATTCCCAAGTCCGTGGTAAATCTCAGATAATGCCTGCAGCGGCAGTTCCTTATGATGCTTTAAACTGATTACACTTTCTGTCTCAAAGGCAGCATTGTAATACCAGACCGCTGCCTCCTCCGGTTCCTCTGCCATGCGGTAATACTCTCCCAATATGTAGCAGATCTCGCTACAGCCATTCATCGCCATCGCCTTTGTGGTATATTGGAACAATCCCAGATCCTCCCCTGTCATCAGGCAGGTATTGGCACAGATACAGCATGCCTCCATGATCTCGTCTTCTCCGCGGCCAACATCCGATAAAGTTGCCTGAAAAATCGGAAACGCATTAATAAAATCTTCCTTTTCTCCCGCAATCATCAGTTCTTTTGCGTAGATGCTGTGCAAACGTTTATTAAGCGCCGTACCTTCTTTAAACAATCGCTCAAACGCCGCCAGATCCCTTGCTTTATGATTCCCTTCCGGTTTATGTAATATCTCAATATCGCTGTCATAAATCACCGGATCCAGACGCACCGCCTCATGAATGGCATTTTCCCAGACAAATTCCCGTAACCGTTTATACAGCTTGGGGCGAAGTTCTTTATCATAATTATAGATCGTATTAAAAGAAAGCTGATTCGCGTAATACATCTGCACAATATCAATTTCCGGCAGCATTGCTTCCTTTAAAAGGCGGAATTTTTCACGATTCTCCTCATCCAGCTCCTCATCGGCATCCGCGCAATAGATATACTCTTTCGATGCCTTGGAAAAGGAATAATTTCTCGCATCGCTAAAACTTCCTGTCCATGCGAACTCATAGACCTGTTCCGTATATTTACGGGCAATCTCCTTCGTCCTGTCCGTCGATCCGGTATCTACAATAATAATTTCATCCATCAGATCCGCAATAGAATCCAGACATCTTGCCAATACCGCTTCCTCATTTTTGACGATCATGCATAAACTGATAGTGATCATTTTGCGCTCTCTCCCATTCTTCCTAATGCCGACAGTAAACTCTCTGCCCTTTTCTATTCTTCCTGCGGCAGATACCGATCCACATCCGTATCTGATAGATAGAGAACCATCGTTCCATTGATTATCTTCACAGATTTTTCAGATGGCCATGGTTCCATCATTGCAAATTCCTCCGTTGCGGCGATCTGGCACATGGTTTCAAAATCGGCTCGTCCATAACTTGTGGAAAGGTAATGATTCATCATATTGATATATTCATTATCCTGCGTCAGAAAAATATTGGAAACAACGCCTGACATCACAGGCGCAGCAGGTACATATTCCGGAATCTCATAACAGGAACCGTAGATGGCAACATCCATATCTTCATGGTATCCTTCCGTCATCTCCATCCGCATGACAAACCGGTTTAGAAGCATCTCCACCTTCGTGTTCGCGTTATTCATATTGTAATAAGAACGGTTGGCGATCACCATAAAATGAAATGATATGCACAGTAGAAGCACTACTGATAGCATACTAAGATAATGTTTCTTCCAATACTGCAGATCTGTCCATCTGAAACTCTCTGCAATGCCCACAGCTTCCTTTGAATCCTCCGGATTTTCAAGGATCGTCTTATCCTTGTTGGCAGATACAGAAAGCCGCATATCGCTCCACATGATCAGCAGCAACAGATAGACCAGCGCAAGGCTGTATTCCATGGAAGTAGAGGTATAAGAAACTCCCGCGGAAACAAACTCGAAGATATGGCAGACCATCGGCAGAAGAAGAAATACAATCGCCATAAAAACTACGCGGACAGGCTTTCTCCATAATTTTCTTCCAGTCACTAAAACCAGCCAGGTGATCCCCGTTAATAAAAACATCATGATATTCATAACATTATAAGTGTTCAGTTCCCACCGTACAATGTAAAATCTGGCAAAATCTACATAACAATCGATCACAGCCTGCAGAAGACCGTGTATTCCCGTACTGCCTGCGCTGTCCATACCCATATAGCTTGCCGCCTGCTGTTCGCTAATCTTCCAGACGATCATAACTCCGATCGCATAGACGGCAACTCCGATCACTCCGCTCAAAAGGCATCTTCCGGCCGTCTTTCCGATCTCTTTCATATCATATTCCGAAGTATATAACATCCGGAACAGATAAAAGAGCATGATAATGATCGTTACTGATAAAAATGCCTGATAAAATCCCAATGAAACAGCAAGACACAAACCGCCTAAAAGAATACCAGCCAGACCCTTTTTCTTCAGGCACAGATATGCCGCCAATACAGAAAACAATAAGGATATCATATATCCATCCGCTGTATACATATATGCGAAAATAGAAGTTATGACAGGATTAGCTACAAGAATCCACGCAATGATCACAAGAAATATATTCTCCTGAATATCAAACAGCCTCACAAAGAAAACAGCCGCGCAGCCGATCACAACAAGGCAGATGACCCCAATCAGAAAAGGCAGTTCAACCGTCCCCCTGATTTTTTCCACTCCGGGCAGTAAGATCCTCCCCAAGGAGATCACCCAGGAAACCCCTATGCTTCTCAGATAATTGGTCGTATCCGAACAGATCATAGTATTGGTCATCCGGAATGCGTGGGTCAGAAAACCGATAATGATGGTATATACAAATACTCTTTTTTCCCTTGTCATACTGTTTTCTCTTTCCTAAATAATATCTGCGTTGAACTATTTCAACAGTTGATCGAGCCATTCTCCATCTATGGTCTCTATCCTGCCTTCATCACATGCCTTTGCCAGATCCGGGAGGATCGGGATCCTTGCATATTTCTCAATGCCATATTTCTCCGCAGTCTTTTCGACCTGACTTTCCCCAAAAACAGATATCTTTTTTCCACAATCGGGACATTCCAGATAACTCATATTCTCCACGAGTCCAAGAACAGGCATATTCATCTGCGATGCCATGTTGACCGCCTTTTCTACGATCATGGAAACCAGTTCCTGCGGTGAAGTCACCACGACAATGCCTGCTAATGGCAGAGATTGAAATACCGTCAACGGCACATCGCCTGTTCCGGGCGGCATGTCCACAAACATCACATCCACATCTCCCCAGTTTACCTCTGTCCAAAACTGCAAGACAGAATTCGCCAAAATCGGACCTCGCCAGATTACGGGATCCGTCTCGTGTTCAACCAAAAGATTTAATGACATCACCTTGATACCGCTCTTTGTGAGAACCGGACAAAGTTCTTCGCCCTTCATATTGGCTTTTTCTTTTATGCCAAATGCCTTTGGGATGGACGGACCTGTAATATCCGCATCCAGTATGGCAACATTTTTTCCCTGTTTTTTCATAGCGCAAGCCAAAAGGGAAGTAACAAGAGATTTTCCGACGCCGCCCTTTCCGCTGACAATGCCAATGACCTTTTTCACCTGACGGTTCCCGTCGCCCGGCTGACGCTCCTCACACGATTTAGCGCAGGATGAACACTGATGATCACATGTTTCACTCATACTAAAGAACCAAGCCTTTCATAAATTTGACTAATGATATGTTATTATTACCAGATTGAAAAGAAGCCTTCGGTAGATGAAAAATTTGAAAA
>CAMWKA010000174.1 GCA_947174725.1 uncultured Lachnospiraceae bacterium
ATATGAGACAATATATTATCAAGCAGTCAACTATTACATATAACATGACTAATTTATTTGTTTTTCAAAATATTGTGCCTGCAACATAGCACTAAAGTGTATTCAAAATTGCAGGTTACGGAAAGGCATGGTTATTAACATGATTCAGGCAAACCATCTTACCATGATTTATGGCAGTTCTTTTAAATCCGTGGATGATCTGTCTTTTTCCATAGGAAAGGGTGAGATCGTCGGATTTGTAGGTCCCAACGGCGCAGGTAAAACAACGGTGATCAAGATGCTGACCGGCATCTTAAAACCGGTGGAGGGATCCGCCTTCATTAATGGACATGATATCGTAAAAGACCCCTTTCCCGCAAAATCTTCGATTGCCTATGTTGCGGACAATCCCGATATCCTCCTGCAATTGACCGGCATTGAGTATATCAATTTTATAGCGGATATTTACGGCGTTCCCAAAGATCAGCGAAAGGAACGTATTCTGGAACTCTCCGAACGTTTTGGCATCACAGATTCCCTAACCTCATGCATGAAGGAATATTCCCATGGCATGCGCCAGAAACTGATGATTATTGCCGCGCTGATTCACAACCCTCCTGCATGGATCCTGGACGAACCTATGACCGGATTAGATCCGTCCGCCGCATACGAACTGAAACAGATGATGCGGGAACATGCCGCACAGGGTAATTGCGTACTTTTTTCCACTCATGTTCTTGAGGTTGCGGAAAAGCTATGCGACAAGATCCTTTTGATCAATCACGGAAAAGAGCTTTATCAAGGAACTCTGGAAGATCTGGAAGCCCGTTTCCCGGAAATGGATCTGGAGCAGATCTTCCTGCATATGACAGGCTATCAGGGTCGGGAAGATGCCAATGACTGAGATGACTGACCGGCAGCCATCCCACTAAGATTTTTTTACACATAAAACAGAAAGGTCCGGTGAGCACATATGCGCAATTCATACGCCCTATTTCGCGTTCTTATGAAAAATTCCGAAATGAAACTACCCAAAGAGGGGAAACGGGGAACCGCTTATCTTTCCCTGGGAGTGATTGCCCTTTGCTGCATCATGATTCCATGTTGCCTTGTCGTCGGTTTTGTCAGCTATGTTATGACGGAAGCATTGGCCGCTGCCGGCAATCCCCTGAATGGGCTGTTGGCTGAGATCCATATCATGTCCGCTTTTTCCGTCGTATTTGGTCTTCTTGTTATCTTCAACATTTTATTCTTTTCCTCTGACCGGGAGCATCTTGTGCCGCTTCCCTTCAAAAGCCACGAGATCTTAGCGGCAAAATTTGCTTATGCCTTCTGGGCGGAGAGTATGATGGAATTTATGGTGCTCCTTAGCATGTTCATAGGCTTTTTTATCTCCTACGGCTGGCATCCGGTGGGTATTTTGACAGGATTGACCGCCACCTTCCTGATACCGCTCCTGCCAATGGCATACTGTGCCATTATCAGCCTGCTGATCATGATGCTTCTTAGAAGAATCAAGAATACCAATATTTTTCACCATATGTCAACCATTATTCTGCTGCTCTTTGTTGCACTATTTCTGCTTTCTTTTCAGGATATGGGAGGTATCACAGTAGAAAATTACGTCAATTCTCTGGCGAATAATTCCAACCTGTTTGTAACTGTGCTGAATAAAATTTTTTATGCCGTACCGATCCTTATCTATTCTTTAGAATATAACAGCCTGCCCGCTCTGCTGCTCTATATCGTTGCATGCCTTCTTTCTGTTGCCGTGCTGCTTTTCCTGGGAAAATTTCTCTATCAGCCCGGACTCTACACCGCAGCTGCTCTGGGTTCTTCAAAAAGAAAAGTTCTCGATATCGATCGCTATATTGTAAAACGCAGCCATTTTCGCGCATGCCTGCAGAAAGAATTTCTGGTATTAAAGCGCACGAAAGCATATTCCGTCAACTGCCTGTTTATTAATCTCCTGTGGCCTATCGCCATACTGATCTTCCTCTATACGGGTCGGAATAAGGAAACGCTTCCACACCTGATCGCACTTTATCAATCCGGCAATGAAAAGACCGCGCTGTTCCTGACTTTGGGGATTGTCGCCGTAACCTTTCTGGCAACTGCCATGAACTCTCTTGCATCCACCGCTTTCACCAGAGAAGGAGCGCATTTAAGCCTGATCAAATATATCCCGGTACAATATCGGATACAGCTTTATGCCAAAGCTGCCATCAGCGTATTTGTCACCTTCCCTGCTATGTTATCCTGCATTATCATCTTGGGAGTTGCCCTACAGATCCATCCGCTGTACTATCTTTATTACAGTCTGATCTCTCTGGCAGTTATTGTCCTGACCACCGTCATCGGACTTGTCTTAGACTCCACCCATCCCCACGACAGCTGGGATGATGAATATAGCGCCCTTCGAGGCAACCTGAACAGCTTTTTTGATATGGCTCTGGTCATGGTAATCTCGATCCTGATTATCACCATCAGTCTACTGGCATATGAATTTACCCCTATGGGACTTAAAAGCTTTTATATCCTTTTAGCCTTGATTCTTTTAGTTGCGGCCGTATTATCTGTAATTTTCGGTGAGAAAAAAATCATTGAAAATATGAAATCATTATAAAAATCAATGATGTGATTGATCATAAGAAAATACCTTCCGTATCGGCCGGTACAACACCATCACGATCACAAAATTACTGAATCCGTGAATCAGATCAAACGGAATCCCGGCAATCCACCAGGCGGCTGCCGTATGGATACCGCTGGTAAAAATGTATACAATAGCGCAGAGCCCGCCAAAACAGAAACCGTACAGAGCAGAAAATATGCTCCAAAACCATACCGAACTCTGCCTCCTGCATAGATATGCCAGCACAGCTAACAGCGGCCAGATATAAAGATACATGATCGACCAGAGATTGACAGGCCAGATCAGACATTCTACACCAACGAATACCACGACAGCAATGATGCTTTTCAAACCATATATAACTGCAAACATGATAATCAGGAACGTGACGATCTCCACATTGGGCAGAGAAGAAAGCGCCAGCTTTCCTGCCTCCAATGCAGCGACCATCATCCCCATTTCCGCAAGATCTCTTGTATTCCATTTTTGATTGGCAATCCGGCTCCCATCCTCATGTTGTTCCATATCGTTCACCCCCAATCATAACATCTGTATGGCACGCCCCTCTGTTTAATATGCATCCCGTTCATACACCAGCGAAAACGCATCCCCATCTGTGATTGGCTGTGATTCAATGCCGTAACTGCCATATTCGCCATTGACATAAATCGCCCAATAGGACTGGTCAATACTGTAATCCGCGGTTATGCCGTTAACAGTGCTGATATAGAAGCCGTATTCTTTGTCCTCCCCCTGAAGTTCCAATCCTTCGATCTCACGAACCGCCTCCAACAGATACTCCGCGTCGGTGTTGTGTTCATAAACGGTATCCTCACCGTTGTTGTCTGTAAGCGTCACCGTAATGCTCTTTTCCCCGCTCTGAGGTTTTGGCGCGAACATTACTGACAGAATAATCAGAAGTACGACCACAACAACTGCCGCAACCGCTGCGATAAGAATACCCTTCCCGCCTTTTTGCGTATTTCCCTCTGCCCTTGACCTTTCTTTCGTTACTGTTTCTTCTGTTACCGTTTCTTCTGTTACCGTTTTCTTCATTGTTGTTTCCTCCGTTGCCTTTCTTTATTACAAAATACATAAACATAGCCGTATGACATAAAAAGGTTCCCTGCCACAAAACATGCAAAGAACCCCATGAAAATCACCGAAAGATTTTCCTCTTCTTCATACAACCAATGCCTCGTGGTTTGGAGTATTCCGCTCCTGTATCATAACAGGCAGGTCTCCCGGCTCACAGATCATCGCTTATCCGGCTGCCTTCCCGGTTTCCCAGTGGCGCTTCAGCCAGCCGCTCCCTGCTTACGGTGACGAGATCGCGCAGGATTTACACCTGCTTCCCTTTTCACCAATCAAAACCGAATTTCGGTTCAATTGACACCTGATATGTTCTGTATTTAATTGGATTAACTGAGACAGTTCAATCGTGCATCCTATATCTGATCCAATGCCTGCTGTAAGTCTGCGATGATATCCTCTACATTCTCAATACCAACTGATAAGCGGATCAGATCCGGCGACACTCCTGCTTCTAAAAGCTGCTCCTCCGACATCTGCCGGTGCGTATGGCTCGCCGGATGCAATAGACAGGTCTTGGCATCCGCCACATGCGTTACGATGGATGCAAACTTTAAACTGTCCATAAACGCGATCGCATTCGCACGTCCACCCTTTATCGCAAATGACAGCACACCGCAGGAACCTTTGGGCAGATATTTCTTTGCCATTTCATGATACTCATCATCCTCCAGATCAGCATAATGCACCCATGCCACCTTATCGCTTGCCTTTAAAAACTTTGCCACCGCAAGGGCATTGGCACAATGACGCTCCATTCTGACTGCAAGGCTCTCCAGACCGAGATTTAGATAAAACGCATTCTGCGGTGACTGGATCGACCCGAAATCCCTCATCAGCTGTGCCGTTGCTTTCGTGATATAAGCACCCTTGCCAAATCGCTCCGCATAAGTGATACCATGATAGGATTCATCCGGCGTCGTCAGACCGGGGAACTTCTCCTTATGCGCCATCCAGTCAAAATTGCCGCTATCTACAATACATCCACCGACGCTGACTGCATGACCGTCCATATACTTCGTTGTGGAATGGGTCACGATATCCGCTCCCCACTCAAAGGGACGGCCGTTCACCGGCGTTGCAAATGTAGTATACACGAGCAGAGGAACGCCATGCGTATGGTCACCTCTGGCAAATTTCTCAATATCCAGCACCGATA
>CAMWKA010000175.1 GCA_947174725.1 uncultured Lachnospiraceae bacterium
ACTTTATCACGACCTTGGAAAAGACAGCATCATCTGCAGGCTTGCCGAAATCTACCGGGCATATGAGAACCGGTCCGAAGAACCGTCTTCTCTGGTCACGCGCATCTATCAGGAAATCAAGCGTCTCCTCGACCTTGCAACACAGTTTGGCTTTGATGAGAATCTCTGGCACAATTATCTTGCCTATCTCCTGATCACGAACGAAAATTCCTTCAGCCTGACCTGTGAAAAAAACGGCGCCAGCGACGGAACTGTCAACACTTTTGCCAGAAAGGACTTTAAGATTTTCAAATCGTTATTTGAATTTGATTTTTCTCCCATTGAGAAGGATCTTGGCATCGACTGTTTTTCTACCATTACAAATTATCATTCTATCCCCAAAAAGGAACAGATGTATAACCGGGAAGTCAGTGAAAAGGTAAAATCCATCAGCCGTCAGATCGAAAACGCGAAAGATGAAAATGAAATCTTTACGATCATCACGGATTTCTATAAAGCGTATGGTGTAGGGATGTTTGGGTTAAACAAGGCTTTCCGCATCACCAGAAAACAGGATCAGCTGGTCTTTATGCCGATCACCAACACCGACAGCGTCTTATTAAGCGATCTTGTAGGTTATGAATTGCAGAAAAAAAAGCTGATCGACAATACAGAAGCCTTTGTTCAGGGCAAAAAAGCCAATAACGCCCTGCTGTTCGGAGACAGCGGCACCGGTAAATCCACCAGCATCAAAGCGCTCATCAATGAATATTATGATCAGGGGCTACGCGTGATCGAGATCTATAAACATCAGTTTCAGGATCTTTCCGGCGTCATCTCCCATATCAAAAACCGAAATTACCGCTTTATCATCTATATGGATGATCTTTCCTTTGAGGATTTCGAGATCGAGTATAAATACCTGAAGGCGGTCATCGAGGGCGGACTGGAAACCAGACCGGATAATGTGTTGATCTATGCCACATCCAACCGCCGCCATCTGATCAAAGAAAGTTGGAATGACAAGAACGACATGGAACACAACGGCGAAGTACACCGTTCCGATACGATACAGGAAAAACTCTCCCTTGCACAGAGATTTGGCGTAACGATCTTTTATGCCAAACCGCAGCAGGAAGAATATTATAACATCGTCCGTTTTCTTGCGGCAAAGCACCCGGAGATCATGTTATCCGATGCGGAGCTTTGCGCTAAAGCCACCCAGTGGGAACTTTCCCACGGCGGTATTTCCGGACGGACGGCACAACAGTTTGTGGATCACCTTGCGGGACAGTGTCAATGAATCATCGCCGGCGTCCCTATTTTGTAAAATGATAGCATATAAAAAAGGAGAACCTTCATGGAAAAATCAAAATGGCAATATGTTTTTCTCACTCTTGCAGGAATAATCAATGCATTTGGCATTACTATATTTCTTGCCCCGGTAAGATTATATGACAGCGGAATCTCCGGCACATCTATGCTCCTGTCGCAGATTACGCCGAAAGCGCTTTCTTTGTCAGTATTCCTGATCGTATTGAATATCCCCTTGTTCTTATATGGGCTGAAACGTCAGGGCAAGGAATTTACCATCCGCGCAATCTATTCCGTCGTCATTTATTCCCTGACTGCATGGCTGATTACATATGTTATTCCGGTGGACGTAAGCGACTCATCCCCTCTCGCAGGAACGGATCTTTTACTATGTTCCGTATTCGGCGGTATCATCTCCGGCATCGGAAGCGGACTCGCAATACGCTTTGGCGGCGCTATGGACGGAATCGAGGTTATGGCTGTGATCTTTGCGAAAAAAATCGGCATCTCGGTAGGCACTTTTGTCATGATCTATAACCTGTTGTTATATATTGCCTGCGGCATCATCATGCACAGTTGGACTCTGCCCCTTTATTCCATCGTAACCTATTTTGCGGCACTAAAAACATTGGATTTTATCGTAGAAGGATTGGACCGCTCCAAAGCAGCCATCGTTATCACAAAGAACCCGGATGAAATCGTCAAGGCATTGTCTGAGACTTTTGAATGTGGCGTAACCATATTAGACGCAAAAGGGGGATTTTCCGGCGAATCCCGCTCTTTCATTTACTTTGTCGTGAACCGTTTTCAGATCGGCAGGATGCGTTCCATCATCCACGGAATTGATTCCTCCGCCTATATCACCATCACCGAAGTTGCGGATATTTTCAGCGCAAATCACGGCTAAAAACCTACTGCAGAAATCAAAGAATCTGTACCACAACGTCCGGAAGTTCCGTAATATCCGAAATGTAAGCAGTTCCCTCCGGCACTTTGCCAAATCCATATGCCGCATGCAGAAATTGAAGTTTTAATGGCGGCCGGAAACTGCTTACCTCCTGCGCCGCACGCAGAGTCTCCGTGTAATCTCCCATGGTATCCCCAACATAGACCGCACTGTCAATGCGATCACGCTCCATGACCAACCGGATATTATCGCCCTTCTGCAACCCGGTATTGCCATAACTTTCGATATCCTGAAAATAGTTTTCCATATGGTGGTATGTTAAAAACGCTTCGATATATCCCTTCTGACAATTGCTGACAATCGCAAGGAAATAGTTTTCCCGCAATTTTTTCAGCGTATCCTCCAGTCCATCAAACAGCCTGCCGCCGTTTCGCAGGATATAAGCGTTCTCATTGGCCATGCAGATATCCATCAGTTCCAAAGCCCGCGGCTTCGACAAACCTTGAAAAAACGCATAAGCGATCTCGTCCATGGGCATCCCCATATAAGCCTGCATCTTTTCCACACTGATCAACTCGTGAAAATCAGGAAACGTCCTGATCACCTCGTTCCACGACTGCACAACTGCTTCGGAAGAATCCCAAAGCGTACCATCCAGATCAAATATAATTCCCTGTCGAGCCATAATATCTCTTTCCTTTTCCCTTTCGTATCAAATCTGTATCAGTATAATGATAACAGATCGGGAATTATTGCAGTGATATTTGTATCCTGCCAATTTAACATCCAAATAATTCTGTTGTTTTCTTCATTCTATCCGCAATCGGAACTTCAAACGGACATCTGGCTTCACAGGCATGACAGCCTATGCATTCTGACGCCTTATGTTCCAGCAGCATATAGTGAGATTTTACCGTCGCCGGCACCTCCGGCTGCATCGTCGCAAGATCATAGTACTTGTTGATCATTGCGATATCCAAATTCGCTACACATGGTTTACAGTGTCCGCAATAGGTACATTCGCCTTTATAAGAATGAAATGGCGCGTTGGCAATCACTGACGCATAGTCCTTTTCTTCCGTAGAAGCAGTTTCATATGCCAATGCAGCATCCACCTGCTCTTTTGTATCATAACCGCATAGAATAGAGGAAACCGCCGGGCGTGTAAGCGCATAATGAATACACTGTATCGGCGTAAGACTTACACCAAAAGGAGATCGCTTTTCATCAAACAACCTGCCTCCGGCAAATCCTTTCATCACCGTAATGCCGATATCGTTTTGTTCACAAAGCTTATATAACTCAACTCTGTCAGGATCTATTCCGGTCAGCTTCTGATCATATTCTTCAGCCATCATATCATCAAAGTTTTCACTGGCAGGAAGCATATCGAACGCGGGATTGATACTAAACAGTATCATCTCCACAAGCCCTGACTGAGCGGCAAGCTTGGCAATCTGCGGATTATGGGAACTCATGCCGATATGACGTATCTTACCTGCCTCCTTAAGCTCATGAACATACTCTATAAATTCTGAATTCATAATATGATTCCAGTCTTCCATGGAATCCACAAAATGGATCATTCCCAAATCTATATAATCCGTCTGAAGCCGTTCTAACAAATCTTCAAAAGCAGGCTTAACAACTTTCATATCTCTGGTGCGCACATATTGTTCCTTCTGCCATGTGGACCCTATATGTCCCTGCACAAACCACTGCTCTCTTTTTCCTAACATTGCCTTTCCTATGATATCTCTTGATTTTGGATCCGGCATCCAGCAGTCAATAATGTTAATCCCCTTTTCTCCTGCATATCTGATCAATTCCACAGACTCCTCTTCGGGATGGCGCTCCAGCCATTCTCCGCCAAAACCGATTTCACTTACCAGTAAATTTGTTTTTCCTAAACGTCTCTTCTTCATGATCTCACCCTTTCTATAGAAAAATTTAAGATTCTTTTTAAGGTTAATTCGTTCCCGCCAAACGAAGCATATCCTGTAAACGTTGAATCTCCGCTTTTTGCCAGGCAAGCTCCGCCGCCTGCTTAGCATTCTCCTCCTTCTGCTCAGCAAGCTCTTCCTTCAATTCCCTGATCTCTACGCTGGGTAGTTTTATTAACGGTTTGGTCATCTTATCTGCCTCCTCCCACAGTTCCCTGTGCTTCGCGAATACCCTTTCCGCCGCATGGCGGATCAATCTTACATAGTCGTGATACTGCAGTTCTGTAAGGCTGCCTGCAGACACTTCTTCACCTAAAATTAATATAACCTCCTCCAGATACCCTGTCAATTCTTTTTCCGTGATCTTCTTTTTCCGTCTTAACCGGGAGCGGAAACGAAGCATTGTATAGGGCAGGAACAGTATCAGATGTTTCTCTCTGATCTCTTTCAGAGAATAACTTTGTACTTTGACAGTAGGAATCTGATAGATATGTTCACTGTTATCCTGAAAGAGTATGCGGCATTGAAGATGGTCAGGAACAGCTTTGACTCCCTCCGGATAGATCACTACGGAACGGGGAAACTTCAATGTGATCTCTCCGGTGTCTCTATCCATGGCTTTCGTATGGGTGACCGCAAAATGTAAATCATAGGCAAACATACGGATCACCATTTCATGATCGTTTTTCATCTGACATTCCAGATGATAATAATCCG
>CAMWKA010000176.1 GCA_947174725.1 uncultured Lachnospiraceae bacterium
AGTTGTAGAGCGGTTAAATGACCAGCCCATCGCCATGATGGAGATCAATGTTTCCTGCCCTAACGTAAAGGAAGGCGCGCTGGCATTCGGACAGGATGCTAAAGTTCTGGAACGTGTGACGGCAGAGATCAAAAAAGCAGCAAAGAAGCCTGTCATCATGAAGCTCAGTCCCAATGTAACAAATATCAAGGACATGGCGCTGGCGGCAGAGGCAGGCGGTGCGGACGCTATATCCCTGATCAATACGCTGATCGGTATGAAGATCGATATTAACAGGAAAACATTTGCGCTTGCCAATAAGACCGGCGGATTTTCGGGACCTGCTATTAAGCCGGTAGCGGTGCGGATGGTATATGACGCGGCGCATGCCGTGAAGATCCCCGTGATCGGTATGGGAGGCATCGGCAGCGGCGAGGATGCCGTGGAATTTCTACTGGCAGGGGCGACAGCGGTTTCCGTTGGTACGATGAATTTTGTGGATCCTATGACAACGATAAAGGTTGTGGATGGTATTGAGGCGTATATGAAGAAGTTTGGACATAAGGATATTCAGGAGATCATAAAAGCGGTAAAATAAGCGCAGCAAAAAAATATATTTGTGAAAGGGGTGTTTTGTATGGGTGAAAAAAGATTTGTGGTGGCATTGACAAGAACCTGCGGCAGCGGTGCGACCATCATCGGACAGATGCTGGCAAAAGATTATGGGATTGATATGTATGATAAGAATATCCTGCGTATGGCAAGTGATGACAGTGGTATCAGTGAAGCCCTTTTTGCGCAGGCGGACGAGACCATGAAAAAGAGCCTTCTTTACAGCGTAACGAAGAAAGTTTATAATGGGGAGATCATTCCGCCGGAGAGTGCTGATTATACGAAAAACGACAATCTTTTCGCGTTTCAGGCAAAGGTGTTAAAGGAACTGGCGGAGCGCGAATCCTATATTTGTATCGGCAGGGCAGCGGATTATGTCCTCAGAGATTATCCGAATGTCATCAGTATCTTTGTCTATGCGCCGTTGGAAAAATGTATCCAGACGGAGATGAACCGTCTGGCGTTGTCCAGAAAGGAAGCGGAGAAGCGGATATCCGAACAGGATAAGCATAGAAGAGCATATTATAAATATCATACTGGTAAAGAATGGGAGAACCCTTATAATTATGATCTCTGTTTAAATACGGGCGAACTTACCTATGAGCAGTGTGTTGAAGTGGTGAAGAGCTATCTGCGCATCAAGTTGGGAGTATAGTATCATTCATGTATAAAATGGAAATATTTAACATTTTATACAAAAAAAATCTAAAAAACTATTGATTTTTACAAGAACCGGTGGTATCCTTTATTGCAAATTAAACATATGTTTAATGAAGTAGTAAAGGAGAGGAGAGAGAATATGAAAATGAAAAAGTTACTTAGTATGATTCTTGTTGCAGCTATGTCCTTAAGTATTCTGACAGGATGTGGCGGCAATGACGGTGACGGCGGCACAACAGGGACTGGCACCAACGACGGCAGTACAACAGACGCTGGCACCGATGACGGCAGTACAACAGACGCTGGCACCAATGACGGCAGTACATCAAACGCTGGCAGTGTGTCAGGATCATGGAAGATCGGCGGTATCGGACCGACTACCGGTGGCGCATCCGTATATGGCATTGCTGTACAGAACGGCATCCAGATAGCGGTTGACGAGATCAATGCAGAAGGCGGTATCAATGGCGTGCAGATCGAGTACAAGTTTGAGGATGATGAGCATAATGAGGAGAAAGGCGTTAATGCTTACAATGCGTTAAAGGATTGGGGTATGGATATCCTGATCGGTAATGTTACAAGCGCGCCTTGCGTGGCAGTTGCGGCAGAATCAGCTAAAGATAATATGTTTCAGTTGACACCGTCGGCTTCTTCACCGGATTGTGCTAAAAATGATAATGTATTTCAGGTATGTTTTTCAGATCCTAACCAGGGAATCGGTTCCGCACAGTATATTGGCGGAAATGCGCTGGCTTCCAAGATTGCGGTAATCTACAATAGTTCGGATGTATATTCCAGCGGTATTTATGAGAGATTTAAATCAGAAGCGGCAAATCAGTCGTTTGAGATCGTTGCGGAGACATCCTTTACAGATGACAGTAACAGTGACTTTACGGTACAGCTTCAGCGGGCAAAGGATGCAGGCGCTGAACTGGTATTTCTTCCTATTTATGCCAAGGAAGCTGCGTTGGTTCTGACACAGGCTGATGCAATGGATTATCATCCTTTATTCTTTGGTTGCGATGGTCTTGATGGCGTGCTTGCCATTGAAGGTTTTGATACAAGTCTTGCAGAAGGCGTTGTATTATTGACACCGTTCGTTGCGGATGCAGAGGATGAGAAAACACAGGCATTTGTATCAACATATGTGGAACGATATGGAGAGATCCCTAATCAGTTCGCGGCAGACGCTTATGATGCGGTTTATGTTATTAAGGAAGCGATCGAAAATAGTGGTGCAACACCTGAGGACAGCGTATCCGATATTTGTGATAAACTCTCAGTTGCTATGACACAGATCAAGTTAGACGGTCTGACAGGTAGTGATATGACTTGGGCGGCAACCGGTGAAGTTTCCAAAGATCCCAGAGCTATGGTTATTGAAAATGGTGTTTATACCGAATTCCGTTAATCAATAAGTTATCCAAAGGGGGATGCTTTCGTAGCACCCCCTTTATCTCATTTATAGGGTAAGGGGGATTTATATGAGTTTTATTACGTATGTAATCAGTGGAATAAGTTTGGGAAGCGTGTATGCCATCATAGCGCTCGGATATTCCATGGTATATGGCATTGCTAAGATGCTTAATTTTGCACATGGCGATGTTATCATGGTGGGGGGATTTGTTGTCTATTCCCTGACAAGCAGTATGGGAATGCCGCCGATCGTTGCGGTAATCTGTTCCATGATTTTCTGCACGATTTTAGGCGTGGCTATTGAGAGGATCGCTTATCGTCCGCTTAGGAATGCGGCGTCTTCTTTGGCGGTATTGATTACAGCCATCGGCATCAGCTATTTTCTGCAGAATATTGCACTGATCATATACGGTTCCTCGCCAATGCTATTTTCATCGGTGGTAACGATTCCGCCGCTGAAGCTTGCAGATGGGGCATTAACCATATCGGGCGAAACGATTGTGACGATCGCAGCATGTATTGTTATTATGGTTGGTCTGACATTATTTGTTAACAAGACAAAAGCAGGACAGGCGATGCTGGCGGTATCTGAGGACAGGGGCGCAGCGTCGCTGATGGGTATTAATGTAAATGGCACGATTGCGCTTACCTTTGCGATAGGCTCCGCGTTGGCAGCGGTTGCGGGTGTGCTTTTTTATTCTGCTTATCCGTCGTTATCCCCTTATACCGGCGCAATGCCCGGCATTAAGGCGTTTGTAGCAGCAGTATTCGGCGGTATCGGCTCGATTCCGGGAGCGCTGCTTGGCGGTATTCTGTTAGGATTGATTGAGGCGCTCAGTAAGGCATATATTTCTTTCCAACTTGCAGATGCAATTGTATTTGCGGTGTTGTTTGTCGTGCTGCTGGTGAGGCCTACTGGTATCCTGGGCAGGCAGATACAGGAGAAAGTATAGTTGAGTATAGTTAAATATAGTTAAGGGACTGAGTTAAGAAAGGGGCATATCTGGAGATATGGAAGATGCAAAGAAAAAAAAGATGACCGCATATACAAAGCAGACGATAATTACTTATGGCATGGTCATTGCGGTATATATCATATGTGAGATCTGCATGCATACGGGTAATATGTCCAATCAGATGAAAGGACTTTTAGTGCCGCTCTGCTATTATGCCATTATGGCGGTATCGCTCAATCTTACGGTCGGCATTTTAGGCGAATTGAGTTTAGGACACGCGGGATTTTCCTGTATCGGCGTGTTTGTTGGGGCGGTATTTTCTATCTGTATGAAGGATGTGATAACAGTATCATATCTTCGATTTTTCCTTGCGATCCTGCTTGGCGCACTGGCGGCGGGAGTGATCGGATTTTTGATTGGTATTCCGGTGCTTCGACTGCGGGGAGATTATCTGGCGATCGTTACGCTGGCATTCTGCGAGATTATTAAAAATGTTGTTAATATTATCTATCTTGGAAAGGATTCCAATGGTCTGCATTTTTCTACCAAAGATATGATGTCGTTGGGCATGGAAGAAGGTGCGATAGAGATCATCAAGGGACCTCAGGGAATCAGCGGTATGCCTTCTGACGCCAATTTTACGATAGGTATCCTGCTGCTTCTGATTACGTTGTTTGTGGTATTGAACCTGACTCATTCCAGAGACGGCAGAGCGATCATGGCGATACGTGATAATCTGATTGCAGCGGAATCCGTAGGCATCAATATTACAAAATATAAGCTGATGGCATTTTCGATTTCGGCGGCGCTTGCCGGTGCGGCGGGCGTGCTGTATGCGCACAACATTTCGATTGTAAAGGCAGCTACCAATAACTTTGGTTATAATATGTCGATCCTGATCTTGGTATTTGTGGTGCTTGGCGGAATTGGCAATATCCGCGGTTCTATTATTGCGGCGGTTATCCTGACGCTGGTGCCGGAGATGCTGAGAGGATTGCAGCAATACAGGCTTTTGATCTATTCGGTCGTGCTGATCGGCATGATGCTGCTTAACTGGAGTCCGAAAGCAATTGAATGGAAGGAAGGCATGATTGCAAAGCTGAAGAAGGGACGGGACAAGAAACAGACGGAGAAGCAAGCAGACTGATATCAATGGTGTTTAACATGAGATGGAAAGGTTTGCAGGCGATAACGTTTTGTTGATATAGCTG
>CAMWKA010000177.1 GCA_947174725.1 uncultured Lachnospiraceae bacterium
TTATGTATGAAAAATTAAGAAACAGGTATGGATGGCAGGATGAGAGAAGAACAGAATTGGAATCGTGACAGGGATCTGGAAATGATCAGACTGGATGATGTGCCTGTGGCGAGACAAAGAATCCCGGAGAGAAGGGAAGCCGGAGCAGAGGAAAAAGAAACAGAGCAGAAGGAGGAAGAGAAGAAAAAAACTTCCCCCAGATCAGTAATGAAGGAAATCCTATATAACAGCCTTTTCTTGCTATTTGTTTTGATCATAACATTGTTGTTGGTGAAATATGTAGCACAGAGGACCACGGTCTCGGGAAGCAGTATGGAACCGATGATCCATGACGGGGACAGCTTGATCGTGGATAAGATCACATATCGCTTCCGTGATCCGGAGAGATTTGATATTATTGTATTTCCTTTTGAGTATCAGCAGGATACCTATTATATCAAGCGTATTATCGGACTGCCGGGAGAATCTGTACGAATCGATGAAAATGGTAATATCTATATCAATGGTGAAATCTTGGTGGAAAATTATGGCGCGGAAGTAATTGATGATCCGGGGAATGCGTATAATGAGATCATCCTTGGGGAAGGTCAGTATTTTGTGTTGGGCGATAATCGGAATAATTCGTCAGACAGCAGAAACCCGGCGGTTGGACTGATCCATCGGGACAGGATCGTCGGGCGGGCATGGCTGAGAATCTTTCCATTTGATTCCTTTGGTCTTATCAGACATCAATAATGGATCGACGACTGAAAAATGATAGAATAAAAATACACAACGACATGTTTTTGCACAGCATGGAGGTTCATAATGGACGTTCGTAGAAAGATCAGTGAGATACAGAAGGAATACCGTGAACTGACGGAAAAGGATTATGACGTATTTATCCGCACATATCAGGAGGATGAAAGGGCTGCCGTTCGGAAGATGGCGGAAACGGTGGTAAAGAAGCAGCAGGCATTGATCGCGGAACAAAAACGCATGTTTGAAATGTTTGCTTATGAGCGCAAATATCAGGAGTATCAGTATATCTGCGGGATCGATGAAGTGGGCAGAGGTCCATTGGCAGGACCCGTAGTTGCGGGGGCAGTGATCCTGCCCAAAGATTGTTCTCTGTTATATCTTAATGATTCCAAGCAATTGTCCGAAAAAAGAAGAGAAGAACTTTATGATCAGATCATGGCAGAGGCAGTGGCTGTGGGTATCGGATATGCGTCTCCGGAACGGATTGATGAGATCAATATTTTAAATGCGGATTATGAAGCGATGCGCGAGGCGATCAGTAAGCTTTCCGTCAAACCCGATCTGTTATTGAACGACGCAGTGACGATCCCGGAAGTTGAGATCCGTCAGGTGCCGATCATTAAGGGAGATACGCTCAGCGCGTCCATAGCTGCGGCAAGCATTGTTGCCAAGGTGACAAGAGACCGGCTGATGGTGCAGTATGATGCAGTGATGCCGGAGTATAAATTTGCTTCCAATAAAGGATATGGTTCCAAGGAGCATATTGAAGCAATCAAAACTTTTGGACCGAGCGTGATCCATCGAAGAAGCTTTATAAAGAATTTCATATAATATTATTTCGTAATCTGAAAAAGGAAACAGTGTAAGCTATAGATTACAGAAATGGGTTTGGCATATTGAATATTTAGAAAAAATGAAGTTTGTCTGCATTGGGGGAAATGGGATGAGTTTGTTTTCTGGAGTTTATGGCAATCATGGATATACGGATAGTTCTATTACAGGCGCTGTTTCAGGAACGGCGTCTTCCGCATCTGCCAGTGGTCAGTCTGTCAATTCCCTTTCCGGTCTGAGCGCAGGTCAGACGATTGAGGGAAAAGTGATTGCAAGCAATGGTGATACTGTCCAGATCGATATCGGAACAGGAACGCCGGTGACGGCAAAACTGGATCATGCCATGGATTTGCAGAAGGGACAGAATGTTATATTTGAAGTGAAGACTAATTCCTCACAGCAGATCACTCTTTCTCCACTTTACACGAATCTTACTAACAGTTCTACCGCATTGAATGCGCTTCAGGCGGCGGGGATGACGGTTACATCCGATTCTTTGGCGATGACAAGCGCAATGATGGAAGCGGGGATGAATATCGACCGGAATTCTCTGGCCAATATGTATCATACGATTTCAAGCTTTGCCGGACACGATCCGGTAAACATCATTCAGATGCATCAGATGGGAATGGAAATCAACGAGCAGTCGTTGGAACAGTTTGAGGCATTTAAGAATTATGAGACGCAGATTGGGGAAGGGATGCGGCAGATCGCGGCAGATATCCCTGAAATGTACGGTGAATTGCTGGCAGATGGTAAAGACGATGCGGCGATGCAGTTTATGAAAGCGGTTGTGGATACCTTTCTGGAAGCGTCGGGTAATACGGTAAATGGAGAAACGGCGACAGGAACTGTCCGGCAGGATGGCGTCCTTTGGCAGGAGCTTTCTCAGGAGGCGGCTCCTCAGAATTCATTACAGGCTATGATTGTTGATGGAAAAGTGGTTGGCAGCGCACCATTGCCGGAGGAGGGCATGGTCATGACAAAGGAGGCCGCAGATGCTGTCCGGACGCCGAAGGACATCATAACCGTTTTGACGGAACAGGAAGTACCTGAAGCCGGGAAGGAACTTCCTGTGGAGGGAAGGGAACAGACGGTAGAAGAGGGAAAGACAGCAGTATCCGGTAAAGAAGCTGCCGTACAGACCACTTTGGAACAGACCAAGGACGTTCTTCTTGGAATGATGAAGGAATCCGGTGTACCGGAGGAACAGCTTTCACAGCTTGCAAAACAGCCGGCGTCTGCGCATGAACTGTTAAGGACGACATCGGAGTTGATGAGGCGGATAGACAGCGGCATGCTGCCGGAAGAACTTACGGCAAAACTGAAAGATGATATCAAAAATGTATTTTTATCTGATGGATTTAAGAATACGATACAGCAGGCGGTTCAAAAACAGTGGTTTCTGGAACCTTCTGAAGTTGCGGATAAAGGTACGGTGGAGAGTCTGTACCGCAGACTGGATCAGCAGACAAAGCAGCTTACGGACACCTTGTCCGAGCTGGCACGACCGGAGACATCTCTGGCTCAGGATCTTTCCAATATGAACCAGAATATGAATTTTATGAATCAGATGAACCAGATGTATCAGTATATCCAGCTTCCTCTTAAGATGAACGGTGGGGAGGCGACGGGAGATCTGTTTGTTTATACGGATAAAAAAAGTCTGGCACAGAAAGACGGCAATGTCAGTGCGATGCTGCATCTGGATATGCAGAATCTCGGCATGGTAGATGTGTATGCTTCCATGACAGCCGCAAAGAATGTATTTACAAAATTTTATCTGGAAAGTGACGAGATGCTTGATTTTATTGAGGCGAATATCCATATTCTCAATGAGCGTCTGACCGGCAGAGGGTATCAGCTGACGACGGAAATGGCGAAGCATGAGGAAAAGAAGGATCTGATAGCGCAGGCGGCCGTTAAAAAGGATGGCGCAGTTCCGAAGGCGATTGCGCAATATAGTTTTGATATCAGGGCGTGAAGTAAAGATTGGTGTTTGCGCATTGAGACTGCACTGTGCAAACGAAGCAAAGAAATGAAAATAAGCGGACAGAATAGAGCGGAGCAGGGGGACATCCATGGCGGAATATGGGAATAAGGGTAAGACGAAGAAACGGCAGGCGATTGCTCTGGAATATGATCCGGATGACGCGGCGCCGCGGGTCATTGCGTCCGGGCAGGGGATTCTTGCTGATAAGATCATTGAAAAAGCAAAGGAAGCCAATGTTCCGGTGCATCAGGACGGAAAGCTGGCGGATACCCTTTCCAGACTTGAGATCGGAGATATGATTCCGCCGGAGCTTTATGAGGTGGTAGCGGAGATTCTTGTTTTTGTGGATGCGATGGATAAGATCAAAGCGAAAATGGATAAGGCGAAGAAGTAGATCATTGGTATGAGGAAAAGTATTTGACGTTATAAAAGGCAGTGGGGAAAGATATATTGAATAAAAGACGTCTTGGCGCGGAATACGAAAGTATGGCAGCCGGCTATCTGACCGGACAGGGGTATCAGATCATAGAGCAAAATTACAGGAATCATTTCGGGGAGATCGACCTGATCGCAAAGGATACGGACGGAACCATCGTTTACTGTGAAATCAAGTACAGAAACGGTGCCGTCTCCGGGGATCCGCTGGAGGCAGTGGATCGCAGAAAGCAGAGAAGGATCAGCCGGACGGCGGAGTATCATTACGTGTATCACGGACAGGAAGCAGGTATGCCCTGCCGGTTTGACGTGATAGGGATATATGGGGATGGAAACATCCGGCATATAAAAAATGCCTTTGAATTTATCAAGTAAGCAGGTAATTGCACAACGATTTACGGGAAATCAGGAGTTTGGTAATTGTTTCATTAATCATGTAAGATATTCAACATTCAGGAGAGGATCTATGGTATGGAAGGATGGGCGGCGGACACCGAAGCTGCTGGAACAGGATGGGATCCCGTATCTGCAGTTTGAAAGTCTGGTCAAGACAGGAGTGGTCAGGCATCTGTTTACCACCAGAGGCGGCGGTGTCAGTGAGGGCATTTATGCCAGTATGAATCTGGGATTTACCAGAGGTGACGATCGGAAATGCGTGGAGGAAAATTTCCGGAGAGTAGCCAGGGTGCTTGGCTGCGGGTGTGAGGATATGATTGCTTCGGATCAGACCCATACGGCGAATGGGCGTCTGGTACCCGGCGCGGAGCGCGGACATGGGAGCCCGCGAGAGAAATCTTTTTGCGATACGGATGGATTGATTCCGGGGGAACGGGG
>CAMWKA010000178.1 GCA_947174725.1 uncultured Lachnospiraceae bacterium
AGATTATCTGCCTGCTAATCATGCGCCGAGCGGAGAAACCGAAGTGATCAGGCAGCTGAGAATATTGCTGCCTGTCAGAACAATCCGCAGTATGTGATGGATTGCTGGATGAATTCCAGCGGACATCGTGCCAATATTTTAAATCCGGCTTATAATCACGTGGGGATCGGATGCTGTTATGTCAATGATTACTATGGGATATATTGGGCACAGAATTTTACCGATTAAAAATTAGAGAAAGGGATGGGGATTAAGATAATGAAGACAAAAAAGGTACAGATAACAGTTATCTCAAGAATAATGGCTGCCATGATGGCGCTTATGCTTTCCGTATTGATGATTCTGCCTACACAGGCGGCAGCGGCGGCGGATTATGCAGCAGTATTTGACGCAACGTATTACGCAGAGCATTATCCTGATCTGCAAGCAGCTTTTGGCACGGATGAGGCAGCGCTTCTGAATCATTTTATTACCTGCGGTATGGCGGAAGGCCGCCAGGGCAATGCGGAATTTAATGTACAGGTATACAAGGAAAGATATAGTGATCTGCAGGCGGCATTTGGAGAGGATCTTCCGGCTTATTATATGCATTATATTACTAATGGCAAAGCGGAAGGACGCACTGCTGTTGCGGCAGGAGAAAATGCAGGACAGAATAATGGGAATACGACATCGAAAGAAGAAATACGCAATGGCTGGGACATCAGCATGGGTTATGAATTGCTGGGATATGAAAATATGGAGCGCGAGAATGCAGGATTAAAATTGCTGGTTTGGGCAGATGACCTGACGATACGCGCACAGCTGAGAGCCCGTGAACTTGCGTCAGATTATTCTCATACAAGCGCAGGCGATTATATCAGGGAATGTGAGGAGAATATCGCGAGGAATCAGCAGGGCGCGGTAAGCACGATTGCTGAGTGGACGAGAAGAAACGAGAGTACGGAAAGAATGAATATCCTTCATCCGACAAACAGATTGACGGCGATCGGTGTATATGTTGACGGGAACGGCGTTGTCTATGTTGCGCAGCTGTTTACTGAAAACGTTAAATAATAGGAGATATCACATGAAGATAAAAATGGGTCAATCGACATTGAATAAAATGTCCGTGATTGGAAAAATATCTGTAATCGCAGCTAGTCTGCTTGCGTTTTTACTGGTAATACTGCCGGTACAGGCTTCTCCTGATGAGACAGTCGATTATTCAGCGGTATTTGACGCTGCGTATTATGCAGAGCGGTATCCGGACTTAAAGGAGGCATTCGGTGCCGATGAGGCAGCGCTTCTGAATCATTTTGTCACCTGTGGTATGGCGGAAGGTCGTCAGGGCAACGCGGAATTTAATGTGCAGACATATAAGGCAGCATATGAGGATTTACAGGCAGCGTATGGTGATGATCTTGTGGCTTATTATATGCATTATATCATCTGTGGCAAGGCGGAAGGGCGTACTGCAATAGAAGTTACGCAGCCTGCGGAAAAAACGAATCTGCCTGCGCTTGTAGAACATGATCCGAACTACTGGCAGTATCTTGGAAATTGTGTAGCTGCAACAGAAGTACGTAATGGCTGGGATGGTCGTATGGGATTACAGATTCTTGCATATTGTAATATAGAACGTGAAAAGGCGGGGTTGAACGGATTTGCGTGGAATGAATCCATGATCTATGCTGCGCAGTACAGAGCAAGGGAGCTTGTGACGAATTATTCTTCCACAAGTGTTGGCGGTTATAATAAAGGTTATACGGAAAATATTTTGTGGTATCGGGAAGATGGGTTTGACGCAATGTATGGAACGGCAGGAAATGGTCCGGGATGGTTTACGATGGGATCCAGCAGGACGCATATCATGAACGGCGACTATGGAGAAATGGGTGCTGGCGTATATATCGACGAGAATGGAGTCGCTTATTTTGTGCAGTTATTCAGATAGGACAGCTGCAATGTGAGGTTTTGACGGACTTTGCGGGAGCGTTTGGAGGAGTACTGATCCTTCGGACGCTTTTGCAGGTTATATATGTATGGCAGTAAGTATAAAAAACAGAAGGTAATTGCGAAAGAGTTATGTAAAATTCATGAACAGAATTGCAGGAAGGAGCAGCCGCTAAGTGAGACTCTGGGTAACGGCAGGGGGTACAGGCTCTGCGTGGCATATCGCATCGATTGTGAAACAATATTATGCGGATAAGATAACATTATATATTAGTGACATCAATGATGCGGAGCTGGTTGCGTCTTCCACATTGGCTGATTTCTTTTTTAAGGTTCCGCCGGTGAAGGAGACCGGTTATGCGGAGTATATGTATGATTTACTTAGAGCGAATCAGATCGACGTGATCATCCCTCTGATCCCGTGGGAACAGAGATTCTTTGCGCCGGATCTGCCGGAATTTGCTTCGCTTGGAGTGAGAAGTATTGCGCCTGTCAGTGTAACTGACCATATTTTAAATCATAAAAAAAATTTGTATCGTTTCTGCACCCGGCATGAACTTCCGGTCATCAGACAATATGAAAAAGAAGAATTGGAAAAGGAACGGATCTATTTTTGCAAACCGGTGGATGGTTTTGGGGCGATGGATGCGTGTACCATGTCAGGAAAGGAGATCCTGAACCGTTGTGAATCCGGCGCTTTTGAGTGGGAGCAAATGATCGTGCAGGAATATTGTGAGGAAGATGGAATCGTGCAGGAAGTGACGGTGGAAGCGTTTTGGGATACGAAGAAACTTCGGACGATATGCAGGAGAAGACTGGAGAGTAAGAGCGGGGTCTGTACAAAGGCGGCGGTGATGAAGCTTCCGGAGGCAGACGATGTCATACAAAAGATTGTAGGACTGCTGGAGATGCCGATGGTATTTAATATACAATTTGTGCATCATGAGGACTGCTGGAAGGTTATGGACGTGAATCTAAGACTTGCGGCGGGCACAGGATTATCCAATGCCGCAGGATTTCAATTGATCCGGGCGCTTTTGGCAGATCTTCTCGGTATGCAGATGGAGGAAGACTGGTTTCAGATAGATGAAAGCATTAAGACTGTCTTACGGGTATATCAGGAGATTAGTGTGAAAAGCACTTCTAACGCTCATAGCAAAGGGCTATCAAATTGAAAATCAAAGATTTTCAATTGCGAAGAAGTGCTAAGCTTCACACCGAGAAATGCCAAGCGAACTCGTTCTCTTTAAAAGGCATTTCTCATTCGGATTTAAGTCGCAGCAAAGCTGCGGCATGGGAGAATAATATGATATATGTACTTGATTTGGATGGTACGTTGATAGACAGCAGCGAAAGGCATTGGCGTCTGATGCAGGAGATCTTGTCGGAAGCGGCGTCGCAGACCGTGTCTGAAGGTGCTTCGGGGAAGCGTTTTGATCCGGTGGAATTTATGAGATACAAGGCGGACGGATATAATGGCTCGCGATATCTGACGGATTGTCTGGAATTAACGGAGGATGCAGCTGATCAGATCATGACATTGTGGCGGCAGCAGATCGAGAGGGAACAGTGGCTTAGGCTTGATGTGCTTTATCCGGATACGTTGGCTTTTTTAGAACGGTTGAAACAAAAGCATATGAAAATATATTATCTGACGGCAAGAAAGAATCAAGAAGGATTGCTGCAGGAACTGGATCGGTTGAAGATCGCTGATTACGCGGTTGAGATACAGATCGTATCACCGGCTGACGCAAGAGAAGAAAAGAAGCGGGTTGTGGAGACGATTCTTACAGAAACGGGGAAAGATGTGGGTTCAGTCTGTATCGTCGGAGATACGGAGAATGAGTATCATCTTGCAAAGGAACTGTCTCTGCCCTGTTACCTGTTAAACCGGGGCTTCCGCTCTGAAAGGTACTGGAAGGATCGTGGGGTGAAGTCGGTCGCTTCGCTTTGTGAAATAGAATGAAAGGAAACGCAATTCAATGGGAAAAAAAGCAAGTAAGGCGGTAGGAAATATTTATTATAACGCGAGATGCAGCGCTGCTGAAACAGAAGAAAAATTTTCCAGCAGGGAAAGCGCGTCGGATCTCGTGCATATTGAGCGAACAAGACTGGCAAATATAGAGCTTGGCAATATTACGCCATATCCGGAGGAAGTAAAGATGATGGCTGAGGCATATAATTTGCCGGAACTTTGTAATTCCTATTGCGCCAGAGAGTGTCCCATCGGCAGGGGCAGCGTACAGGAAGTGCAGATGGATGATTTTGACCGTCTCTCCCTGCGCGTGCTGGGATCGCTTCAGGATATTGATAAGTTAAGGGATTCCTTGATTGAGATCTCGGAAGATGGTGTTGTTGCTATTGATGAGCAGGAGAAATTTAATAACATTATCGACGCATTGGAAAAGATTTCTAACAATGCAAAGGCATTGCAGCTTTGGGCCAAGAAAAATATAAGGTTTGAATAAGGAATTTATTATGGAACTGTCGGGGATCATAGAACTGGATGTGCATGGTATGCGGACGGAGGAAGCGGTCGATGCCATTCGGAAGAAGGTAAGTAACGCACAAAAGAATATTTATCGGATCCGGATCATTCACGGATTTCACGGCGGCACACGGATCAAAACAGCGATCCGTGAAGAGTTTAGCTATGGAAGGGAACCGAAGGTTCTTCGTATTGCGTTGGGACAGAACGATGGAATTACGGAGCTGGTTTTGCGGGAGTATTGATGTCAGAAAGGTGTAGATGGCGGCACGGCGAAGGTGGGGTAGATCGAAGGTCAGACATCAGGTAATAAAGGGAGAGATAAGTAATAATGAGTTGCAAACGAGTAGTAGTATTTTTGACTGCGGCGTTGATGTTATGCGGCTGTAGGATGGATCG
>CAMWKA010000179.1 GCA_947174725.1 uncultured Lachnospiraceae bacterium
CACATAGTTTACCCCCGCCTGCTTCATCGCGTCTCTCTGATTATCCGTTACCACGGTATAAGGATAGATTCCGAACATAAACGGGAAAAAAGAATAGATAAAGCTCTGCTTATCCTGGGCCGTCATCTCCGGGAAAAATTTATCCAGACAATTTCTGACTTCTGCCAGTGACTGTCCATAAACTACCTTGAAATCTATTAACCGTTCAATGCGGCTGTTATCTTCCATATCATAGTGATTCATCGACATAATCTTTAGCAGATTATGCCGTTCTTCAAGAGAATGGGCCAATGCATCCGCAAACTCTGCCGGAGTTAATTTTTCATGTTCTTCCTGAATCTGTTTCAACTTGCCAATCCACAATTCATACTCCCTCTGCAGAAGTGCCAGAAAGATTTCCTCTTTTGTCTGAAAATAGTTGTAAATAGAAGTCCGGGTAAAAGATGTGGCATTTCCAATCTCCTTAATAGTAATATCCTTAAAACTCATAGTCTTATACAGTTCAGCGCAGGCAGTAATGATCTCCTCTTTTCTTGCCTCTGTCAATTCTTTTGATCCCTTTGGCATCCTATTCCTCCTACACGGTTTCCCCATTCTTAAATGACAGACATTTTCCAATCACATCCCCTGTCTTCAGATATTCGTATGTCGGGAACTCGAACAGAACCGGTTTCAGTTCGTGATAATCCACTTTTCCCGCCTCATTCAAACATCTCTCTTCTACATAAGTCCCACTGATCGTACAAATAAAACTTTCAAATCCGGGAGTGTCGTATCTATCGATGACCTTACATTCCATGCCCAGAGGGGACTTTTTGATGATCGGCGTTCCCTCCTCTCCAAGTTCATACTCAAACAGACCAGACTTATCCGCTTTTGCCCCGCTTACGGCGCCGGCGTAATCTGCCTGCGGCAGTATCCCCTCATCTACAATATTGATGGAAAGTTTCTGTCCCTTCTTAATAACACCATTGATAAAATGTTGCGCCGCAAGGCTTATCAGGACACGGTCATGTCCAATAATGCCGATGTGGGCGACGAGCGTCCATGTGGGCTTATCTTCGTTCATTACACCGATAACAGTAACCGGAGTTGGATATAATGCCAGTTGTGATCCTATATTTTTCTTCATGATTCCGTCCTCCTTTTTATTTCTGACACTGTGTCAGTATATTTATTATATATGCGTTCTGACACTGTGTCAACATCTATTTTTTCATGAGTTTCCGCAATTTTAAAAAGTGGTAGACAAAAAGCGACTAGGATGCCATTAAAAAGACCGCATCTGCTTCTCGTTACAGATACGGTCTCTATTTTTAGGCAAACGTCATAAACCATTCTACTGTTTTAGGATCGTAGTGGGAAAAGAACAAACTTTCTCCGCCATCCAGCGCTTCCACTTTTGCCATCTCGTCAGCTGTCAGTTCAAAATCAAACACATTGAAATTCTCCTCCATCCTTTCCTTATGGGTAGATTTTGGAATTACCACCACACCACTCTGAATCAGAAAACGTAAGGCAACCTGTGCCGCAGATTTCCCGTGGCCCTCACCAATCTCTTTTAGGACAGGATTATTAAAATAATCATTTTTTCCCTCTGCAAACGGCCCCCATGACTCAATCTGTGTATCGTTTTTCTTCATATATTCCTTCGCAATCTTCTGCTGCTGGAATACATGGGTCTCCACCTGGTTGACAGCCGGTTTGATCTCTGCAAAATGATGGATGTCTATATATCTGTCAGGATAAAAGTTGGATACGCCGATCGCCCTTACTTTTCCTGCTTTGTATGCCTCTTCCATTGCCCGGTAAGTTCCATAATAATCTCCAAAAGGCTGATGGATCAACAGCAGGTCAATATAGGATACCTGTAACTTCTTTAAAGATTCCTCAATAGAGGCTTTCGCTTTCTCATAGCCTGCATTGGATATCCACACTTTGGTGGTAATAAAGAACTCTTCTCTTGGCAGCCCGCACTTTGCCAGGGCATTTCCTACCCCTTCTTCATTGCCATACGCCTGTGCAGTATCAATGCTTCTGTATCCTATACGGATTGCATCCAGCACACATTCTTCCGTCTGTTCCGGCGGCGTCTGATAAACTCCGTATCCAAGCACAGGCATTTTTACTCCGTTATTCAATTCTACATATTCCATTTCCAGTCCTCCTTATATTCATATTTTGAATTCTCTTTTGCTTTTGATAAATACATTTTACTTTTTTCTTTGGAAAATGTACAATAAGAATATCGAAATCTGCATTTCATAAAATGAATACTGAATACGGAGGAATATTATGTTGGATTTAAATGAACTGGAACAGCTTATCACCTTTGCAGAAATGGGAACCTTATCTTTGGCTGCGGAAAAACTTCATATTTCACAGCCCACGATCACAAGGACGATGCAGCACCTTGAAGAAGTTTTCGGGGTATCCCTGTTTGAAAGGGGAAAAAATAAAATCACTCTCAACGATACGGGTATCAAAGCAGTAGAACAGGCAAGGCAGCTTCTGTCAGCAGCGGATAATGCTTTAAGAACTGTAAGGGCATTTGATAAAAGCCTGCATACCATTACAATCAGCTCTTGTGCACCTGCCCCTTTATGGTATGTTCTTCCTTCCCTTTCCACTGCATATCCTGATATGACGATTGCGTCCTCATTAAAAAACGTACCTGCCATCTGCGAAGACCTTGATTCCGAATTTTGTCAGCTGGCAATCCTTCCTCATAATTCACAGTACAACCATTACGTAAATACCCCATTCCTGAAAGAAAATCTGTCAGTCTGTGTACCGGCCTCTCATGATCTGGCAAAAAGATCTTCCGTAACATTTTCTGAATTAAATGGTTTTAATTTCCTTCTAAAATCAGAAATCGGATTTTGGGACGAAATGTGCCGGGTTCAAATGCCTGCTTCCAGATTTTTAGTACAGACGAACCTATTTGAATTCGAAGAACTGGTCAGGGAATCTTCACTGCCTTGTTTTACTACAAACCTTGCGAAGGATGACCAAAATCTTCTGACAGACAGAATACAAATTCCCGTGACCGATTCGGAAGCGAATGTGACTTATTATCTGGTCTGCCATTCTCAGTCAATCGCATATATGAATGTTCTAAAGCGTATTGATACCAATGATATTGTATAAACATGCATTACTATTTTCTCACCGTAAAAATACTTTCTCCTTCAAATTTCTCTTTCACTTTCTCCAGATACTCTCTGATCGGAAGATGCTGGGGACATGCCTGTTCGCATTTACCGCATCCTACACACTCGCTGGCTTTTCCATGGTTATTCAACACGGTGTTATTATAATATACCTGCTGGCTGGAAAAGCTTCCTGTTGTAAGCATGACGCTGTTATACAGCGCAAAATACTGAGGAATCGCAATTTTCTTCGGGCAGCCATGGGTGCAGTATTCACATGCTGTACACGGAACAGCAGTCTTTTGATTGATGATCTCCGCCACCTTGCGAATAACCTCATATTCACCCTCGTCCAATGGCTTAAAATTCTGAAATGTACCGGTATTATCAAGCACCTGTTCCATTGAATTCATGCCGCTGAGTACCCTGATGACCCCTTTCTGACTGGCAGCAAAACGAAACGCCCAGCTTGCCACAGAGTCCTTAGGATGATATGCTTTCATCAACTCTTCCGCCTCTTTGGGGACATTTACCAGTGTCCCTCCTTTGCAGGGTTCCATGACAATCACCGGTTTTTGATACTTATTAGCGATTTCCAGACATCTCCTCGACTGAACGTTCGGCTGTTCCCAGTCTATGTAATTGATCTGGAGCTGGACAAAGTCCAGCCGGTCCCCATATTTCTCAAGGATTTCCTCTAGAAGCTCCGGCATATCGTGAAATGACATTCCCACTGTCTTGATCTTTCCTTCATCCTTTTTCTTTTTGACAAAATCAAAAGCATGATATTTACAGCATTTATCATACACGTTATGTCCCATATTATGGAGCAGATAGAAATCAAAGTAATCTACTCCGCAATTTTCAAGCTGCTCAGCAAAAATTCTTTCCAGATCCTCCCCATCTTTAAAGTCCCGTAACGGCATCTTAGTGGCAAGCACAAAACGCTCCCTGGGATAACGATCCACCAACGCTTTTTTCACCGCTTTTTCAGCCTGATATCCATGATAAGTATAAGCAGTGTCAAAATAAGTAAATCCCTGTTCCAAAAAGCGATCAAAAAGCCTCTCAATCATTTCGTAGTCAAAAGATGTGGGATCCGACGCATCCAGCACCGGCAGCCTCATACAGCCAAATCCTAATTTCTGTTCTTTCATTAGTCCCCTTCCTCCTTACAACATGGATGCTTATATATCTAAACCCATTTTTCAACGGCTGCATCTGCACGGTCGACAGCGCCTCCCTGAACTGCAAGACCTTTTGTTACTGACGCGCCTTTGCAGACACTTTGTATTTTACTTTCCGTCCCGCTAAGTCCGCTGCCCTCATGGGTACAGAAAGGATGGATCGTCTTGCCTTCCCAGTCGAATTTTTCCAGAAAAGCATATACCGCCATAGGCATATCGCCCCAGTAATTCGGAAACCCCAGATAGATTTCATCGTAATCCTTCAGACTGTCCGGCACAGAAACCAGCTCCGGTCTTGCCTTTTCCTGCAGATCTTTTTTGGCCTGTTCGATACAGGTATGATAGTCGGCAGCATAAGGATGCTTCTGCTCAATCTTGAACAGCTCCGCCCCCGCTGCTTTTGCGATCATCTTTGCCAGTTTTTCCGTATTTCCTTCCGTAATATAACGATAGCTT
>CAMWKA010000180.1 GCA_947174725.1 uncultured Lachnospiraceae bacterium
TGAGTGAGCATAGGGCGAAGCCCGTGAGCGAGATGAAGCAAAGCGGAATCGAGCTCAGCACTGCGGTATTAACCATTTATTACGCCTAGGAGAATCAGCGATGAACATCATCTTCTGCTATTGGAACAGCATATGCGAACCCGGTATGACCCATGCCTTTGAACAGCTGGGGCACCATGTCATGGTTTTTGATCATCCTATGACAAGCAAAGACCTTGACACCGACTATCTGTCCGCATTCTCCGGCTATATCCAGTCAAATCCAAAGGCCGACTGCGTATTTACGATCAATTTTATACCTCTGATCGCAAAGGTATGCCGGATCTTTCGGATATCCTATCTCTCACATACGGTGGACAGCCCCTCTTTAACGCTTTCTTCCAAGGCGTTAAAAGACCCCTGCTGCCATGCTTTTTTATTTGACCGGTGTCTGTATCAGGAATATGCCGCTCTTGCTCCCGACCGTGTCCATTATCTGCCGCTTGGCGCGGATATGGATTTTTATGACGGAATTACCGTCTCCGAGGAAGATCATGCCTTGTACGACTGTGACATTTCCTTTATCGGCTCTTTTCATAGCGAAAACTGTATTTATGACAGACTCGCAGAAGGTCTTCCGGAACGGATGCGCGGCTATATAGACGGTCTGATCGAAGCGCAGCTAAATGTCTATGGGTACAACCTGATCAGGGACGCCTTCAGTGATGAATGGGCGGAAGAATTTAAAAGACGCGCGGCATGGACCGTACTGCCTGATTACCATGAGGATATCCGCAGCATTATTGCCGACCAGTATCTCGGTTTTAAATGCACGCAGAGAGACCGGATCCGGACGCTGCAGGCCATCAGCCAAAATTATCGGATGGATCTCTATACAACGGAGGATACCTCCATGCTCCCGGATATCAACAACCGCGGCATTGCCAAGTCTTTTACGATGATGCCCCGGATATTCAAATGCAGCAAGATCAACCTGAATATGACTGCGCGCACCATCCAATCCGGACTGCCGCAGCGTATCTTTGATATCATGGCGGCCGGCGGCTTCGTCCTTTCCAATTATCAGTCGGAGATCCCGGAATATTTTACTCCGGGGGAAGATATCGTATTATATGAAAGTATTCCCGACCTTCTGGAAAAGATCGGCTACTATCTGTCTCATGAGGAGGAACGTCTTCAGATCGCCAGAAACGGATACGAAAAAACAAAAAAACAGCACCTCCTTGTGCACAGGGCACAGGAGATGCTGAAAATCCTATCCTAAGTAAGCACTGATCAAATCAGCGTTTTTCTAAATTACGCACCAAGCGCCGATGAAGATTTGTTCAGATAAATCATGTAACGAATCCATGCAACGATCAATACGATTGCAACAACAAATGACACGATACCCGCAATAACGTTGATCAATGGAATCAAACCAAGCACGCTGCAGATCACACTGATGATCGTACATACCATATACATCTTATAGATGCTCAGACCATTCTCTGCAATATCTGCAGCACCAACATTATTCAAAAGACCACCGGTCGCTGTGACCACCGTATTCACGATCATAAGATCGATTACTGAAGATACAACGCCCAGCAATGTAGAAAGAATACTTCCCACAAGAGGAATGAAGATAACAATAATCTCAACAAAAACGACCACGATATTTACGATTGCAAGCGTAGCCGCTTTGTTATAGCTTTCGGCATCTTCTCCCGCCTTTTTCAACCCAATCAGATAAAACACCAATGCTACGATACTTAAAATACTTCCAACAATGCCAATCAATGGAATCACCGCTAAAACAGCTCCAACGATCGCAAGAATCTTGGAGATAAAGACCTTCTTTAAACCTTCAGCAGCTTTTGGATATTGACCCATAACAAGTCCCCCTTTTTATTATGTATTGAGAGCCACCTACTGCATCGTATTTTCTTAGATCGCAAATAGCTCATCTGCTCTATTAAAACAGTTTTTCCACCATTTGTCAATCATTATTTGGGATGTTCACATGCCATTTTGAATCAGGGAAATCAGTCCCAGGCCATCAGAATACCAGCATCAGCGTCATATTGATAATGCATACTATAAACTATCCCTCAAACTGGAATTCAACCTCCTGGTGGAAGGGAGTCTTCAACTTCATAGACTGTTCCACTTTTATCAAAATATATCCAATAGTAATGATCCATATGGTCAGGCATGATCCAAACGTTATCAGTATAGATATAGTAACCTACACTTCCTGCTTTGCCTTCTTGTATTGACCCCACATCAAATACCCCATATTTTTCAATGACAGAGTTGATATCAGAATTGAGAATAGTCCAATCATTGTATTTGTAATAAGTTGAGTGTGATAAAACAAAAATAAGTGAATAAGCAAAAAGTATTATATCAAGCGATAATAGCAATCTTATTATTCGAGTAGCTTTATGATGTTTTTTTGCTCTTATCAGCACTATAATAAGAATAATAAAACAAACGAAAAGACCGAGGAAATTGATCAGCTTGATTATAGCAACATACCAGGGATGCATTGATTACCCTCCAAAATTCCAATTTATCAGTGTAATTATAATCTATTTTCATCTTAAGCGGCGTAGGGATATTGACCCATAATATCTGGAGAAATTGAACCCTCGCAGACCGGCTTTATAACCCCCAACATCTGCATTAAGCCAAACATATATTAAGTTTTCCGGATCGTCTGCAAAATCATCGCCTTCTCTCCGCTCCAAAGCCTCTGCAATAACCGGCACGGCATCCGCAGACAGCCGGCTGAGATACCGCCAATCCACATTTCCATGAATATGCTGCTCATTCAGATTATAGGAAGCGATCAAATAATCCGGTCTGGCATACGCCAATCCGAGATACAGGACCGTTACCACCACCATACAATATTTAAATAAGGGAAACTTCCGGCAGAAGATAAAGAGCATGATCCCGCTCATTATCAGGAAGATCAGTCCCAATCCCCAGAATACCAGCACCCGTAAATATGACAGATCATACGTCTCCACATACATATACATCCTTAACGCACTGGAAGCGATCATAATATAAGTACATCCGCTGATCAACGCCAGCATCCCCTTTAATACCCTGCTTTCCCGGAATTTATACAGGCAGAACAGTACCAGCGCCATGTTGATAATGCATACCAGAAGCAACTGGAAAAATCCCTGCCTTGCGTATTCCGCATAAGTAGTTCCTTTCGGAAGTGAAAGCCTGCCCATAAAAAGGTACAATATCTGGATCATGGAAAAGATCAGATACACCACACCAAGCATGGCATTGACCGTAATGGCGACTACCGGCTCCCCGGTCTGCCGCCTCCCGGAAGAAATACTGACCGACTTGCTGCCCAGCTTAACCAGCAGTCCATAAGACAGCAGATAGACCGCTGCCATCATAAAAAAGATACCGATCACATCTCCGATCCCATCCAGCCTCTCAAATACATCCAACAGATTAAATATACGACCAAACAGGTTTCCAAACACCGAATCCGCACTGGCAAGCAGCAGCATAACGACCACCAGAAGAGGAAGTCCGGTCAGAATCCCCAGAAAAACATATTTCAAAACAGGATTCTGCTTTTTCTCCTCCTTTTTCTGGCTCTTCCAGATCCCCCTATCTTCAAAAGGGCGCGCAATATGCCCTAATGCCCCAAATGCCGCCTGTCCGATCGCACTCAGATATTCCGGCAATCCCCATTCCATATCCTCGTAAAAAAGATGCAACAACCCGCTGAGCAGCAGCAGAAAAATACCGATATAATCACAGAAAATAAGAAAGCCGTCATCCGTCAGACACAGATTGATGCCCAAAAGCACGATGCTTCCTGCATAAAAGATACATTCCTTCCCCATCCTGATCTCCAGCTTCCTAAGACACAGGAAGAAATAACATAACGTCCCTACGGCAAACAAAGGCGCGGTGATCCCGGAAGGGTTTTTATACAGGCAGAACGTATAAAATACCGCGTAAATAATACCGGACAATCCAAAAAACGGGTAATCATCCCTGATCTTCTGTGAAAGCGGCGGAAGAGGCGTCCGGTACAACGTGCTCATCTGAAGGACCTTGTCATAAGCTTCCTGATCCGTCCCATTTTGCTTTAACTCATCCAATTTATGAAACACCTGATCCATATCCATGTTCTGTTACCTTCCTTTCTATTATTTATTGCACATCCGCCGTCTTTGCCCCATCCGGCACTCCTTCCATAGCGGCAGCTTTCCTTTCGGCACATTGTACGCCGACACTGTATGCTCAATCTGGCGCTTTTTCCATAATGTCAGTCTCCTTTTCTTCTGTATCTTCCGAATCCTGTATATATTCCAAAATATCCCCCGGCTGGCAATTGAGCGCTTTACAGATCTCATTTAAAGTCGAAAAACGGACTGCCTTTGCCTTATTATTCTTTAATATAGAAAGATTTGCCGGAGTAAGGTCTACCTTCCCCGCCAGTTCTACCAAACCAATCTTTCTTTTTGCCATCACGACATCCAGATTAATTACAATTGCCATTACGCTCCCGTCCCTTTCACTGAATCCTTTCTGTGGATCTTGTAATACTTGTGTAAACCACTTTCTTTGTGATTCTTGTATTATTTATGTAAACCATTTTCCACTAGATACCACGTTATGTTAACTACTTTCCCTGAAAAACAAGAAAACCGCTCTGTCTTTGTTAAAATTTAAGAGAATTTCTTTTTCAGAATCAAATCTTTCTCTTATACAAATCTCCGAGACCCCGAGACTCTCATGCATCTCGGATG
>CAMWKA010000181.1 GCA_947174725.1 uncultured Lachnospiraceae bacterium
ATTACAAAACCATTTGAATTTAACGAATTGATGGCGCGGATCAGGGTTCAGACCCGCCATGCCAGATTTTCTGCCATAAAATATGACTATGAGGATATAATTTATCAGCCTTCCAGCCATACCATTTTATGCAACGATCAGACCGTACAGCTTTCCAAGCGGGAAGCCAATGTTTTTGAGGTTCTTCTTTCCGATGCCGGCAATACCGTTATCCGGGAACAGATCATCCGGCAGGCATGGGGAGAAGACGCCATGATCGAAGACGGCAATCTTGATAACTATATATACTTTCTCAGAAAAAGACTGAAAGCCATAGGCAGCGCCCTCATCATTAAAACAATACACGGGGTTGGATATAAATTATGTCGCAATTAACAGCATTTAAAAAAACAGAACGGAAGCTGACAATCTATGCATCCGTCTTCATTTCCCTGATTATTACTGTCATTGGGATCCTGTATTCCTATCTGACCTACCGGAATATGTCCGACTCCACGATGACTGCCTTTACCAACGATATCAACAATATTATTGTCTATATCAAAAACACGCCTATCATTTACAGCAATATTATCAATCAATATACGGAAAAAAACTATCAGATCTTTATCGAAAGCAATGACCGAATTACACAGTTTGGCGTCACAGACGAAATCACTGACAGCGATATGCTTCTCGAAGAGGTAAAGACGGCTGCCAGAGAGCAGTATGGCTTTTCTTTCACCGGATCCGGTTCTGCCTATGTCATCCGCCATATTGAATTCCGATATCGCAGTATGGACCGTACCCGGTTCTATGTCAGCATTGCGCAGATCGACAACGACAACGCAGACCTGACTGTGACGATCCTGTACCCCATTGCGCAAAACATGCAGGAAATCTTTCGTGCAATCCTCCTGATTGCATTGATTGCCATCTGTGGGGATATCGTCCTGTGCACCGCCGCAACAATCTCCATCCGAAAACTGTTGCGACCGATCTCGGAATCTTACCAAAAACAAAACGATTTTATTGCCGTGGCATCCCACGAATTAAAAACTCCCCTTGCCATCATCCTGTCCAGCCTTTCGGCCATGACCAGATCCAGCAAAACGGAATTTTACCACCATCAGTCGGTGGCACGGGACGAATGCAGACGGATGTCTGCACTGATGGAAGACATGCTCAGTCTTGCCCAGGCGGATCAGAATGTCCTGACTCTGTCATTATCTGAAGAACATGCGGAAGATATCATTATTGACTGCTATAACCATTTTGAACGCCTTGTATATGAAAAAGGGCTTCATTTCCACGTACATATCACTGACGGTATCCCGCCATGTTCATTAGACCGCAATAAAATCATGCAGCTTCTGATCATATTGATGGATAATGCCTTAAGCTATACCACACAGGGGAGCATCACTCTCTCCTGCGACTATGACGGCAGATATCTGCTTCTTAGCGTTGCGGACACCGGGGTCGGGATTCCGGACAGTAACAAAAAGTTAGTATTTGACCGTTTCTACAGTTCGGACAAGTCCCATACTTCACGCAAACATCAGGGACTTGGTCTCAGTATTGCAAAAGAGATTACGGAGATCCATAAAGGAACCATCTCCATATCCGATACGCCAGGCGGCGGCGCCACCGTAACGGTATCGCTGCCACAGAGGTACCGTTAGCCTGCCAAAAGATACTTGTCCAACTGTTGATCATTGTTTCCAACAGTCTATCAAAAATTGCCTATATCGTTGAGGCAGTTTTTCCTGCGGCAGATAAAAGGGCCGTACAACGCCATCTCCGGTCTTCCTGCACCATATGCCCGATATACGGTCTTCACATAACTTACAAATGTTTCCCATGGCTGCCAGACGAGCTTATACCACGTGTACATTTCTCCTTCGCACTCCGGATGACTGCAGATGCTCTTTGCGCAGCGTATCTCTCTGCTGATCCTCTTTTCCATAATAATTTCCATCTCTTCCTGTGAAATCGTGAGATGATATCTGTCACCGGATATACGAAACTCAACGATTTCCTCAAAGGCTGTACGTGTCAAGCAGTCTATTCGTCGGCTCAGATAAAACAGAAATTTTTAATCCTCCTGCAAAACATAGACCCACTCAATATCATCTAAAATTAAGTCTGCCACATCAGGATATTCTTCTTCAAAACGCTGAATCATATCAGGCACCGCCACGGTTCTAAGCACGTCATAAAGTTTTTCTGCATCATAACGAACAAAGTAATTTATAACAAGATTGTTTTCCACAAGATCTCCCTCTATATGAAAACACCAGGAGTTTGAATTATTAGGATTATAAAAAAGTAGTAAATTGGTTCCATCACCATTCATCTTACAAAAATATTCTTTGTTATTTATCAGCTCGATAGTCTCCAAAGAATACCCTTCACCATCAGCACACTCATACACTCCTTGTGTTAATGTTACTACCAGATCTTGAATTGCCACTTCCGAAACATCAGTCGGTTCTATATTATCTGAAATATTATCTGCACTTTCCCGGACATACACCCACTCGATATCGTCTAAAACAACCTCTTGCCAATTTCCACTATATGCATAATTTATTCGTTCATAATGAGTTACAATAAGATTACCTTCTTCATCCAAATATCCTATAAATATATGATCCCAATCAGCAAACTTATTCGGAAGATACGGTGAATATCTCCGCACAATGATATACTCTTTTGTCTCTGCATCATATTCATATTTCAAATACACGTCATCGCTGTAAATCTCTAACTCAATAGGCGTATAATAAAGGGGCGATTGATCGTCACCGTTCTTGTATACATCTTGTACTTCATAACACCAATAATCTCCCTCCGGAAGAACCCCTTCCGGATATTCCTCCGCTGCCTGTTGCGCCCGCTGTTCCCGCTCTTCCGCCTGTCGCTGCTCCGCTTCCATCATGGCATTGATTTCCGCATTCAGCATTTCCAGCTCCTCGTCCGCCGTCTGATCTGACTGTGGCTGATTTGCGCCTGCATCCTTTCCACACGCCACCATAGCCACCAGCATAATACCTGCCATGATCATTACAATTGTTTTTTTCACACCTCATATCCTCCCTTAATTAAAATAAATATCGTCGTCTGCAATGAATTGTCAATGTAACTTACATCTTATCTACACCCGCTTTTTCTATTTCTCATCTTCCATCCTTTGCTGCCGCTTTAGTTTTCCTTCATAAACCTTCACCTCGATCAAACGATAGATCAGCGTCACAGGCGTAATGACCCAGCCGAGACAGACAGATGCAATAAGCTTGATCAGCAGCGACATCCAGCCAAGCGCAATATACGGAAAATGTCTCCATACATACGGAGTTCCCGACAAGACAAGTCCCACCAGTACAGTCATCATGATCCTGTACTTTGTATTATCGCTGTCCATGGTAGTCATCCATGCCAGCACCGCGCCGATGATAAATCCTATGATCATAGATATCAATGTGCTTTTCAATTCCTCCTTTGCAACCAGATAAGACACCTCTGTTAATTCTGATTTTTTCATCTCTGTTATCCTCCTCCAACATTAAAATTTCTTCCTCGCCACTCATCTGCACTGGTTACGCCTAACGATTGTCTGACCACCACGAATGAAAATATGAACTTGCAATATTAAACATAGCCTTCGGATCGGCTCCCTGCAAGCCACTTGCATCAGAACCCTCAATCCATACGACAATCAATAGACTATCAGGCACACGCATTATTTTGATCGCGCTTACAGGAAGTACTCCGGAAGCATTGTGTGACCATAATGTAAGCTCATCTGCACTGGTTACGCCTAACGATTGCCTTACCATTTCAGTAAACATATCCGTACCGGAAAGCAGAGAATAAATGTCCTGTTCGTTTTCCAAATCTGCAATTGCCTGTAGCGTAGCCGGATCAGAGCTATTAATAATTTCCATATCAAATCTTGCTTCATTGACGGCCGATTCAATTTCGCAGACCAATTGTTGATCAAGCCAAACGTATTGCCTTTCTATGAATAGCTCATCTATCGAATGAACAAATACCCACTCGATATCATCTAAAACAATATTCTGCCACTCACTACCATAGTTATAAATTTGTTTATAATTGGTACGTTCATAATGAGTTATGATAAAATTGCCTTCCTCATCTAAATGCCCTATAAATTTATGATCCCACGCAGAGTAATCGTCATTGCGGTCGATATCATGATATGTAGCCCAAATGGTATACTGTTTTATCTCAGCATCATATTCATATTGAAAATACTCATCCCCTATAAAAAAAACCGAAAACGCAGCAGGCGCATAGTATAGGGGCGACTGGCGGTCATTGTTCTCTTGAATATCCAGTATCTCATAACACGTATACCTTCCATACGGCAGGATCCCTTCCGGATAATCCAATGTCTCCAGCAGATCCACTTTTTCCTCTAGCGTCAGTTCTTCCTCAATCATGGTATTGTTTTCTGCATTCAGGCTTTCCGACACCTCTTCTTCACTGTTTTTCATAAAAAATACCGCCCCTGCAGAAATGACTGCCACCACAGCTGCCGCTATTCCTATTTTGGCTATTAATGTATTCATTCCTGCTTTCATGATTCCTCCTTTTATGCCATTTACGATACCTCCTATGGTATTTTGCACTGCTTCTCCTGCGGCTGCAGCGCTTCCTGTTGTTCCCGCTGCTTCTCCTGCGGCTGCAGCGCTTCCTGTTGTTCCCGCTGTTTCTCCTGCGGCGGCAGCGCCTGCTACCACCCCTGCTGTCAGATGTAATCTGATAG
>CAMWKA010000182.1 GCA_947174725.1 uncultured Lachnospiraceae bacterium
TGCTGGCCAATCAGCAAGCTGGCCGGATATCTTGAGAAAAGGTGGGCATAGACATGGAACAGGCGCTTTTAAAAATTAATCATCTTCATAAAACATATGGCGATCAGGTGATACTGAAGGATTTTAATCTTGAAGTCAATAAGGGAGAAGTCGTCGTTATTATCGGTCCTTCCGGTTGTGGAAAAAGCACCCTTCTCCGTTGTATCAATGCATTGGAAGATATTCAGGGCGGCGAGGTCCTGCTGGACAACGAACCGGTTCGGAAAGAGAATAAAAATATCTCCAAAATGCGGCAAAAAATAGGAATGGTTTTCCAGAGTTATGATTTATTTCCCCATAAAACGATACTGGAAAACATTCTTTTGGCGCCGATAAAAGTACAAAAAAGAAACCGCTCCGAAGCAGAACAAGAAGCGTTGGAACTTTTGAAAAAAGTTGGCCTTGCAGACCGAAGAGATGATTATCCCCGCCAGCTTTCCGGAGGACAAAAACAGCGTGTTGCAATTGTCCGGGCACTGTGCATGCATCCGGAAATCCTACTTCTGGATGAAATTACTGCCGCACTGGACCCGGAAATGGTACGGGAGGTGCTGGAAGTTGTCCTTTCACTTGCCAGGGCAGGCAGTACCATGCTGATCGTAACCCATGAGATGGCTTTTGCAAAAGCCATTGCAGACCGTATCCTATTTCTGGATAATGGAGAAATTGTAGAAGAAAGCAATCAGCCCAAAGACTTTTTCAAACAGCCTGTTACGGATAGGGCAAAGGCATTTTTGAAAACATTTGATTATGAATAATCGAGGAATCAGACCCCTATTAGTAGTCCTCATCCTCTGCTTTTTCCGCAATATCATTTACCGGTTCTTCCAGACCCTCAATCACAATATGGTTTTTCTGTGCATAATCCCACAGCGCCGCATGAATTGCTTCCTCCGCCAGCAGCGAGCAATGAACCTTTACCGGCGGAAGTCCGTCCAATGCTTCCATCACCGCCTTATTCGTAACCTTTAAAGCTTCCTGCACAGTTTTTCCTTTTACCAGTTCCGTAGCCATACTACTGGTTGCCACTGCCGCACCGCATCCAAATGTCTTAAATTTGACATCCCGGATAATTCCCTGTTCATCGATATCAAGATACATCCGCATAATATCGCCGCATTTCGCATTTCCAACGGTACCTACGCCGCTGGGATTTTCTATTTCGCCAACATTTCTTGGATTGTTAAAATGATCCATTACTTTTTCACTATACATTCCTTATCCCTTCCTTCTTTTTCTATATTATTTTCGGTTCTTAATATAATCTTCATACAACGGAGACATGCCCCGCAGCCTCTCCACAATCTTTTTCAGTTCATCCGCCACAAAATCAATCTCTTCTAATGTGTTTTCCTCCGACAGGGTAATCCTTAAGGAACCATGGGCAATCTCATGGGGAAGCCCGATCGCAAGAAGCACATGGGAAGGATCTAAGGAACCGGAGGTACATGCTGAACCACTGGAAGCGCATATCCCCAGCTGATCTAATAAAATCAGCAATGACTCCCCTTCTATGAATCGGAAACAAAAGTTCACGTTATTAGGTAGCCTGTCGGTTCTATGCCCATTCAGCCTGACATAAGGAATTTCCGATAAAATCCTTTCTATCAGATGATCCCTCAATGTGATCTCTTTTGCAGTTCTTTCTTCCATCTTGTTTCCGGCAATCTCCGCTGCCTTTCCGAAGCCTACGATTCCCGGTACGTTTAAAGTTCCTGCCCTTCTGTTTCGTTCCTGGGCGCCGCCATGGATAAAAGAACGGATTTTTATCCCTTTCCGGATATACAGAATCCCGACTCCCTTTGGACCATAGAATTTGTGTCCGCTGGCAGAAAGCATATCTATATTCATATCATCCACATGGATTGGAATATGCCCATAAGCCTGTACCGCATCCGTATGAAAGAGTACGCCGTTCTCATGGGCAATCTTTCCGATCTCCGCAATCGGCTCTATGGTTCCTATCTCATTGTTCGCCATCATAACTGATATTACAATGGTATCCGGACGGATAGCGGCTCTAAGTTCTTCAAGAGATATCTTTCCGTCCTCATCTACATCCAGATAGGTTACTTCATAACCCTGCTTTTCCAGATACTCACATGTATGCAATATGGCATGATGCTCTATTTTGCTGGTTATGATATGCTTTCCCTTGGAAGAATAAGCCTCTGCGGCAGCTTTTAATGCCCAGTTATCAGACTCGCTTCCCCCGCCGGTAAAATAGATTTCTTCCACTTTCGCGCCAATTAACTCAGCCGCCTTCCCTCTTGCAAGGTCAACTGCCTTCTTCCCCTCTCCTGCAAAACTGTATATGGCAGACGGGTTACAGTAGGTCTGCCGGAAAAAAGGAAGCATTTCATTTAACACTTCTTCGCTTACCTGCGTAGTTGCAGCATTATCAAGATAAATCAATTTCTTCATAAAGAAACTCCTTCTTTCTTCTTATTTCATCATTCAATATGATGCAGGATCGTTCCGCCTCCTGCCACCAGACCGCCATCATATAATACCAGTGCCTGTCCCGGTGTTACCCCTCTCTGCGGCTCTGTAAAAATGCACTCATACATGTCCTCTTCCACCTGCCGCACCCTGCAGCAAGCCCCCTCGTGGTTATAGCGTATCTTACCAAAATATGTCTTATGTTCTGAGAAATCTGCCTCTGACATATGGTTTATCTGAGAGATATATACCTTTTCGGACAGATTATCTTTCTGGCGTCCGATTACAACTTCATTGGTTTCCGGTTTGATCCTGACCACATATGCCGGATACCCCAGTGCTAAATTCAATCCTTTACGTTGTCCTATCGTATAATGAATGATCCCCCGGTGCCTGCCCAGCACATGTCCCTCCATATCCACAAAATTACCCGGCTCGGATTTTACTCCTGCAGTTGTCTCTATATAAGATGCGTAATCACCATCCGGCACAAAACAGATCTCCATACTATCCGGTTTATGTGCTACCGGCAGTCCCACTTGTTCTGCAATTTCCCGCACTCTGCCCTTTTCATATTCTCCGATTGGCATCAGCGTTCTCGCCAGCTGTTCCTGTGTCAGATTATATAGGGCATAACTCTGATCTTTCCTGGTTGTCACGGATTTTTCAATGGCATAACGTCCGTTGTCTCCACGACGTATTTTGGCATAATGACCTGTTGCAATGTAATCCGCTCCGATTTCCATGCTGCGCTTTAACAACGATTCCCATTTAACATAACGATTGCAGGCAATGCAAGGATTGGGGGTGCGTCCTGCTTGATATTCTTTAATAAAATAGTCAATCACGTATCGTTTGAAGTCCTGCTTAAAATTCATGACATAGTAGGGAATATCTAATACCTGCGCCACCCTTCTGGCATCTTCCACGGCACTTAATCCACAGCATCCGCCTTCTGATTCATTCTCCTGCTGCCCTTCCTGCCAAATCTGCATTGTCACACCGATGACACGATATCCCTGCTTCTTTAATAAATAAGCAGCCACCGATGAATCCACTCCACCGGACATACCTACAACCACCGTCTTCTTACCGCTCATATTAATAACCTTGCCTTTCCGTAACCTGCAAACATTAATACACTTTATTGCTATGCCGCAGGCATAATATTTCCGGCTGCTTTTGCACATGAAAGATGAAAAGGCTGTCACGCGAGCGAATTGCGACAGCCTTGTATAAAACCAGCAGTTTATTAATCTTTTAATTATTGTTAAACAATGGAGTAGACAAATATCTGTCTCCTGAGTCAGGAAGCAATGCTACAATTGTCTTTCCTTTATTTTCCGGTCTATTCGCCAATATCACTGCTGCCTTAAGCGCCGCGCCGGAAGAGATCCCAACAAGGATTCCTTCACTGACTGCAAATGCCTTACCCTCTGCAAATGCATCCTCATTCTCAATCGTAATGATTTCATCATATACTTTCGTGTTGAGAACTTCCGGAACAAATCCTGCACCGATTCCCTGAATCTTATGTGCTCCCGGAGTTCCCTTTGATAAAACGGGGCTTCCTGCCGGCTCAACTGCCACAATTTTCACATTCGGATTCTTTTCTTTTAGGTATTCGCCAACACCTGTAATAGTTCCGCCCGTTCCTACACCGGCAACAAAAATGTCAACTTTTCCCTCTGTCTGCTCCCAGATTTCCGGACCTGTTGTTGACTTATGTACTGCCGGGTTCGCCGGATTTACAAACTGTCCTAAAATAACAGCTCCATCTATTTCTTTGGAAAGTTCTTCTGCCTTTGCAATTGCTCCCTTCATTCCCTTGGCCCCTTCTGTAAGCACCAACTCTGCACCATACGCCTTTAAGAGATTTCTTCTCTCAACGCTCATGGTATCCGGAAGGGTAAGAATTGCCCTATATCCCTTTGCCGCTGCAACAGCCGCAAGACCGATTCCGGTATTTCCACTGGTAGGCTCAATAATGGTCGAGCCTTCTTTTAAAAGACCTTTCTTTTCCGCATCTTCAATCATTGCCAATGCAATACGGTCCTTTACGGAACCTGCCGGATTGAAGTACTCCAGCTTTGCAAGGATCGTGGCTTCTGTTACGCCTGCTTTCTTCGCATATCCATTCAGTTTCAGTATCGGAGTTCCTCCTATTAATTCCAGTGCACTTTCTTTGATCTGACTCATAATAATTATCTCCTATCATATAATTGATCTGATGTTTTCCCTATTTACCAATCGGTTTTA
>CAMWKA010000183.1 GCA_947174725.1 uncultured Lachnospiraceae bacterium
ACTTATACCTGTATATAGTTTTTGCAAAGCACCTCAGATACATTTAACTAAATTATAATCTAATATGACAATTTAAGCAACTATGGAAAAAGAGTTGCAAGGATTAAATTTTATCTATTTATGAAAGAACGCATACACCTTCTCCGCCGCGCCCCGCGGTAGGCCTGCTCTCTCCATGATCTCCTCTACTGCTGCCATTTTAATATCTTCCAGCGTATCAAACGCTTTCATCAGGCTGCGTCTTCTTGACGGTCCGATGCCGGGAATATCGTCCAGCACGGAATGTACCTGATCCTTCGTCCGCAATGAGCGGTGGTATTCGATCGCGAATCTGTGTGCCTCATCCTGAATCCTCGTGATCAGCTTAAACCCCTCGCTGCTGCGGTCAATCGGAATCTCCTTATTGTGATAATATAATCCTCTCGTCCGGTGGTTATCATCCTTGACCATGCCGCATACCGGAATATCCAGATTCAGCTCCTTTAAAACTTCCAATGCTATATTCACCTGTCCCCTGCCGCCGTCCATGAGAAGCAGGTCGGGAAATCTGTTAAACTTGCCAATTTCTATCGTTTCGTCTTGTTCCTTTATATCCTGTTTTCTTTTATTCTTTTCCTTTACATTTTTTTCTTGTGTATCTTGATCCTTTGTATTTTGCTCTTGTGTATCTTCATCCTGCATCCGTGAAATCTGTTTCTCCTCCAGACCATGCAAAAATCGCCTTGTCAGCACTTCCCTCATACAGGCATAATCATCCGGTCCTGCAACGGTTTTTATCTTAAATTTACGGTAGTCGCTCCGCTTTGGCTTTCCTTTTTCATAGACCACCATGGAACCCACATTCTCAAAACCGCTGATGTTGGAAATATCATATGCCTCCATCCGCACAATACCCTCCAGAGACAATAATTCCTGAATCTCCTTCACTGCTCCGATGGTTCTGCCCTCTTCACGCTTTATTCTCTCCTTGTCCTGATTTAAGACCAATGCAGCATTCTTGGCAGCCAGTTCCACCAGTTTCTCCTTTTGTCCGATCTTAGGCGTGCGAAGATATACCCTGCTTCCCTTTTTCTCAGTCAGCCAATTCTCAATGACCGTCTGCTCTTCCGTTACTTCCGGCAGCATAATTTCTTTTGGGATAAACGGCGTTCCGGCATAAAACTGCTTCAAAAAACTGGTCATGATATCCGACGTCGTCTCATCTTCCGTATGCGTCATATAAAAATGCTCCCTGCCCACCATCCTTCCGGCCCGGACAAAAAACACCTGCACCACAGCGTCATGTTCATCCCTTGCCAGCGCAACGATATCCTTATCTCCCTGTGCGCTGTCTTCGATCTTCTGCTTCTGTGATACATTAATGACACTTTCCAGCAGATCTCTGTATTTTATTGCTTCTTCATATTGCATGGCTTCCGACGCCGCCTGCATCTTCTCCCGAAGCTCCCTTTGAATCGGCGCATAATTACCATTCAAAAAATCCAACGCCCCTTTTAACTGCTCCTGATACTTTTCTTTGGAAATCTCTCCCGTACATGCTCCGCTGCACTGCCCGATATGATAATTCAGACAAGGTCTTCCTTTGCCACAGTCTCTTGGCAGGCTGCGGGTACAGGTGCGCAGTCTGTATAATTTATTAATCAGGTCAATCGTGTCCTTAACCGCAGCCGCGCTGGTATAAGGTCCGAAATACCTTGCTTTGTCTTTTTTCATTTCTCTGGAAAAATAGATCCTCGGATACGCCTCATTTATCGTGACCTTGATATAAGGATAGGTTTTATCATCCCTAAGCATCGTATTGTATTTGGGACGGTATTCCTTGATCAGATTATTTTCCAATACCAATGCTTCCAGCTCGGTATCCGTGATAATATATTCAAATCGTTCGATCAGACTGACCATCTTATCGATCTTTGGTCCCCGCCCGATCTTCTCACGAAAATAAGACCGCACCCTGTTGTTTAAGTTCACGGCCTTACCTACATAAATAATCGTATCATACTGATCATGCATCAGATATACGCCCGGTCTATCCGGGAGTTTTTTCAATTCTTCACTGATATCAAAGCGCTTTTCTTCATCCATGAGATCTTACCATATCATTACAGAATAAAATCCATTAAGTTATGATGACTTCTTGTCATCTGACGTCTTGTCATCTGACAACTTGTCATCTGACGGCTGAAATTGTCTGTTTTTCAACATAGACGCATATTTCTTTTCCAACTCACTCATGTTCTCCGATCCTTTATCCACAGGCTCTTCCGCATCGCTAGATCCTGTCTCCGATGAATCGCCGTTTTCCGTATCTTCTACTGCGCTTTTTGTCTGAGGTTGACAGATACTGTCAGTGTTATCTCCCACAGCAATATCAATCTTGGTTCCTATGGTCTGTTGGTTCTCCGTATCTCCTGTATTAACAGGCATCTGCGGCAATCCTCCGCTCTGCAAGGACGATATTCCCGCCCCCAAAATCGAGAAATTTCTGTTAAATATATCTGATCCACTCTCTGATCCATTCTGTATATTCTCTGCTGCTGTCTGGGTATTTCCCTCAGAAGCTTCCCTGTCTTTTCTCAGCTTCTTGAGACTTTCCTCTCCTTTATCTTTCTTCGGCATGGGAATTCCCTTTTCGCGGCAGAAAATCTCCATAAATTCATGCCCGGTGATCGTCTCTTTCTCAATCAGGTAATCAGCGATCTTATCCATGACCTGACGATTCTCTTTTAGAAGCTTCTTTGCCTCCTTATAACTTTCTTTTAAGATCTTCATGACCTCTTCATCAATTGCTGCTGCCGTCTCGTCCGCGCAATTGAGCGAAGCACGGTGATCAAGATACTGGCTTTCCACCGTTTCCAAACCAATCAGTCCAAACCGCTTGCTCATACCGAACCTTGTCACCATCGCTCTGGCAATCTTGGTCGCCTTTTCAATATCATTTGACGCACCGGTAGTCACCGTATCAAATACAATGCTTTCTGCTGCACGCCCGCCAAACAGGCTGACCAGTTCCGCACGCAGTTCCTTCTCCGTCTGGGTAAACTTTTCCTCCTCCGGATAACTTAATACATATCCCAGCGTTCCCATCGTTCTTGGCACGATCGTGATCTTCTGCACCGGCTCGGAATTTTTTTGCAATGCGCTGATCAATGCATGACCGACTTCATGATAGCTGACGATCTTCCTCTCCTTTGCCGACAGGATACGATCCTTCTTTTCCTTACCCATGCTGACAAGCTCGACGGCATTTAACAAATCCTGCTGATTGACATACTCGCGTTTGTTCTTCACCGCAAGGATCGCCGCCTCATTGATCATATTTGCCAGATCGGAACCTACTGCGCCAACAGTCGCCAGCGCAATTGCGTCCAGATCTACCGTTTCATCCATGTTCACATTCTTCGCATGAACCTTTAGGATCTCCACACGCCCTTTGAGATCCGGTTCTTCCACAATGATACGCCGGTCGAATCTTCCCGGTCTCAGCAGCGCCTTATCCAATATTTCCGGACGGTTGGTCGCCGCTAGAATAATGATGCCCTTCTTTCCGTCAAATCCATCCATCTCGGAAAGCAGCTGATTCAGCGTCTGTTCCCGTTCCTCATTACCGCCGCCATACTTGGAATCCCTGCTTCGTCCGATGGCATCGATCTCATCAATAAATATGATACAAGGCGCATTTTTCTCCGCTTCCTTAAAAAGATCACGAACACGGGACGCGCCTACCCCGACATACAGCTCTACAAAATCCGAACCGGCAAGAGAAAAAAACGGAACTTTTGCCTCTCCCGCCACAGCCTTAGCCAACAGCGTCTTACCGGTTCCCGGAGGTCCCACAAGCAGCGCTCCTTTCGGAAGCTTCGCGCCAATCTTGCTGTATTTTTCAGGATTATGCAGAAAATCCACTACCTCCACCAGAGATTCCTTGGCTTCATCCTCGCCTGCAACATCCACAAAGGTCACGCCTGTTTCTTTTTCACCGTAAACCTTGGCGTTGCTCCTTCCTACGCCAAAGCCCATACCGCCGCCCTTCGTCATCTTGCGGAATAAAAAGCTAAGCAGTATCCACATTAAAATAACCGGCACTACATAAGTCAGCAGGAAGGAAATCAAAATACTGCTGCCATCCTCTACTTCGCTCTGTACCGTGATATCATGTTCCAATAACCTTCCCGTAATCTCTGTCAGATTTTCTGCAATTCCCGTATAATATGTCTTGGAAGATGACTGCGAACCTTCCAGTGTCACAGGCTCGATCAGCAGACGGTCGCCCGCAATGGTTACCTTACTGATCGTTCCCATCTCAGCCATCTCAACAAACTCATTGTAACTGATCTCTTCTGAGGTCTCTCCTCTGGTGGCGCGCAGGAAATAACTGATTGCCAGCAGCGTGATCGCCGCAACGATGATAAAAACCATGGGATTAGGACGTTCAGGTCCTCGATTACCATTGTTATTGCCGTTATTATCTCCGTTTCCATTGCTACCGTCATTGCCGGACTGATTATTGCCCTGATGGTCGGAGCCTTCACTATATCGATTCCATATTTTATTATTAAGATACTCTTTACTGTAACTAAGATTTTTCATATTTCCTCCATGTCAGAGCAGTTTAAAACTCTGACTCAAATACTTAGTCTGCATTGTCCAACTATTTCATTATATAGAGATGTTACACTTTTCGCAAGCCGTATGTTGTTAATTCTGTGTGAACAACAG
>CAMWKA010000184.1 GCA_947174725.1 uncultured Lachnospiraceae bacterium
GCTTCTAACCAAACGTTGGACTGGGGCAGCACAGGAATAGCAAGAGATACTGCTTCCAATTATGTGGCGCCTAGCACGTCCGGTCTGACGATTCCAAGTACGGTAAGCGGCAAAAATGGGTATCAGCCGTTACAGGAAGAATACATACCGGTCAGCGACGCTCAGGCCGAGCAGATTCAGGATCAGCTTGGCACAGGATTTACCGGTGAAGGGTTAACGTTTGATCCGTACTGGTATCCTTACTATGGTATGTTGGATGAGAGAGGGCAGCATATTTATTGCCAGATCTATGCCAATGCGAAAGAACTGAATGCCGCGTTTGTTCCATTGGAACCGATTACGTCAGGTCAGCTGAAAAACGCGCTGACTGCGGTGTATAACGACCATCCTGAGCTGTTCTGGCTGGATACGGCATATTATAGTAAATATACCCCCGAAGGACAGTGCGCGGAGATTGGATTACAATTTAACCGCACGGCACAGAATCTGGAAAGCGCAAAAGCCGCTTTTGAAGAAAGCGCGAGGGAGATCCTTGACAAAGCAAGGGGGTTATCCGGAGATTATGCGAAAGAAGTATATGTTCATGACGCACTGATAGATAATATCACCTATAATCTTAGGGCGGAAATGAATCAGAGCGCTTACAGTGCGCTGGTAAATGGGCAGACGGTATGCGCCGGATATGCAAGGGCATTTCAATATCTGATGCAGCAGTTGGATATCCCGTGCTATTATTGCGCAGGTTATGCCGGAGAAAGACATGCGTGGAATATCATTGTATTGGATGATGGCTGTTACAATGTGGATACGACATGGGATGACGTCGGTGATGACACCTATGATTATTTTAATAAAAATGATACGGATTACGCAAGCAATCACGTAAGACAGGATCTTTCCGTGTATCTGCCACCCTGTAATGGGCGGGCATACCGCAATCTGGAAAAGCCGCCGCAGACAGCTTCATCGAATCAGACAACTTCGTCAAATCAGACAGGAACATTAAGAACGTTGGCGGACGTCGGTGTATCGGAGTCGCAGGTCATTAAGGATATGGCAGGATATTACCAGAACTGCCATAATCAGATCCTGACAAACGGAAAAGGAGATTATACCTTCTATAATGTGATAGAGGGCAGACAGCTGTTGACCAGATGGGAACAGGAAATCGATAATGGAACTTATAATGATGAATATATGACTACAGTTATGGTAGAACTTGATGCCGGAGACTGCAAGATGCAGTTGCGGGTTGAGGAACTGCAAGGGGACAGATACCTGATCACGCATCAAATATCGATCAACTAAAAGGAGAACGAAAATGTCCGAATTAAGCGAATCCATTCGAAAAAGTTTCCAGGAGGGAGATGATATCAGGGATGCGGGTCTGACCGCCCCGGAGGATATTAAGAGGTTTGATGATATCTTATATGGCAGTGATACGAAGTGGCAGTTGTTGGACGTCTATCGTCCGAGCGCTTCGGAAGGAAAGAAGCTGCCTGTGATTGTCAGCGTTCATGGCGGCGCATGGGTATATGGTGATAAAGAGCGCTATCAGTATTACTGCATGAGCCTTGCCCAGCATGGATTTGCAGTGGTGAACTTTTCTTACCGCCTTGCACCGGAATATAAATTTCCCAGCCAGCTTGAGGATACAAACAGCGTGTTTGCATGGGTTTTGGAGCATGCGGAAGGGTATGGATTTGACACACGATACATATTTGCGGTAGGAGATTCTGCAGGAGCCCATCTTCTGAGTCTTTATTCCGCCATCTGTACCAATGAAGAATATGCGAAGAATTATGCATTGCAGATTCCGAAAGGCTTTGTGCCGACGGCGGTTGCACTGAACTGCGGCATCTATAATATGGATGATGCAGAGAAAAGGGAGGAGTTTACTTTTTCGATCATGACAGAGCTGCTTCCCAAACAGGGGACACCGGAGGAATTAAGACTTGTTTCCCCGGAAAGATACGTCACAGCTCATTTTCCGCCGACTTATCTGATGACGGCAAGCGGCGACTTCTTGAAAAAGCATACGCCGTATATGGCGGAACGTCTGACGGAACAGGAAGTGGAGTTTGAGTATCATTTTTATGGGAATTCTGAAAAAGTGCTGGGGCATGTATTCCATGTGAATATGAAGTTGGAAGATGCTGCCGAGTGTAATAAGGAGGAATGCGAGTACTTTAAGAAGTTTATAACTGAAAAAGACTCTTGCAATGAGACTTAAAATATTATAATATATTCTGCAGAAATAGTTTCATATGTTTTTTAAAGCACGGAGGTAAACTGTTCATTAGAAACGGTAAACCGGATAAGGCGCAGGTTGAGATACCTGTTACTTATCCGGTTTTATTTTTAGGAGGATGAAAATGGACTTTTTAAAGGATCCTATCAGAACGATCTATTTTAAGTATCTTGCCGCTTCCTTTGGCAGCACACTGATAACGTCAATCTATGGTATTGTGGATATGGCTATGGTAGGGCAGTATCACGGGTCTGAGGGCTCGGCAGCTTTAGCGGTGGTAGCGCCTATATGGAACATTATTTATAGTCTGGGACTTCTTATGGGAATAGGCGGTTCGGTGCTTTTTAATACCGCAAGAGGTTTGGGCGGGGATGCAGAAAAAAGATCCAATGAATATTTTACTGCTTCACTGATAGGCTCAACGATACTTTCGGTTGTTGTGTGGCTGGGAGTCATATTCTTTGACAAAGAGCTGTTGACGATGTTTGGCGCTGAGGATAATACCCTTTTTCTTGCAAGGGAATATGTATTCCCAATCAAATTTGCCATACCGTTTTTTCTGTTTAATCAGATGCTGACGGCGTATATCCGCAGCGATAAAAATCCGACCCTTGCTACAGTGGCGGTTTTAGCGGGTGGTCTTTTTAATGTCTTTGGGGATTACTTTTTCGTTTTTGTCTGCGATATGGGGGCAAAGGGCGCAGGCGTTGCCACAGCAGCGGGTTCTGTGATTACCTGCATAGTGATGCTTTTTCATTTTTTCAGCAAAAAGAATACGCTTCGGTTGATTGTGCCAAAGGGTCTTTTCAAGAAGCTGAAAGAAATTTCCATAACAGGATTTGCAACATTTTTTATAGATGTTGCCATGGGTATTCTTACGATCATATTTAACCGCCAGATCATGAAATATCTTGATACAAATGCCTTGGCGGTTTATGGTGTTATCGTGAATATCAGCACTTTTGTACAATGTTGTGCATATAGTGTGGGACAGGCGGCGCAGCCTGTGATATCTACAAATTTTGGCGCAGGAAACAGCGGACGTATCCGTCAGACCCTGCGTTACGCATTGGGGACAGCGGCATTTTTCGGAATATTGTGGACGGTGCTTAGTATGCTGTTTCCGAATACATTTATTCGTATTTTTATGACGCCCACGGCCGGGGTTCTGCAAATTGCTCCGTCGATCTTTCGGCGTTACGGTATTTCCTTTATACTGCTTCCACTCAATGTTTTTTCCACCTATTATTTTCAGGCGCTTATGAAACCGAAAATTTCCTTTATAGCTTCCGTAGCAAGAGGAATGTTGATCAGCGGTATTATGCTGTATGTACTACCGGTTTTGGCAGGGGCAGATTCCATATGGTTTGCAATGCCTATTACCGAGTTGGTGGTTGCGGTATATACTTCGATCTATATTTTTCAATGTACAAAAAAATTGGCTTAATATAATTTCATGTCGCGGCTGTAATAGCGCATAAATCTGTCCATTATTTTGGGATGCCCTTGTTTTTGGCATAATCCGCAAGAAATAAAAGAAAAGCAGTGATAAGTAGTATAAATATGGTGAGGATGTCCCAGATATCAGCTCTTGGCTCGGAAAGCAGTTTTGATAATGTGACATTGATGCAAATGGTTAATGGAATGGCAAGCAGAACGCTAATTCCGGCAGCACGGAATTTTCTGGCATGCAGACGGCAGGAAACAAAAAATATGATCCAGAGGTATACAATGGAGATCAGTGACATACGCCAGCCGATGGTGAATACTGCCGATACATTGATCAGGACGCCTAACAGATAAAGATAGGGAACAAGAAAAATACTCAGCGCCATTAGGCTACCTGTGATGCCTTTTTTCCCAAGTATCACAATCGGGAAGGAGATAACATAGGTAAAAATGATAGAGCTTAATGTAATGGAAGACCAGGTCAATTCTCCGGTGATGGCAACATCGCATATGGAGCAAACCAGGATTCCAAGAAAAAGGACAGCGGAATAAATGATGGCAAACAACACATTTTTTCTGTTACTGTTTTCATCTTTTCTTTTCAGAATGATTAAGTTTTCCTCTGCGCTTTGCGTATAAGCGTCCGTATCCATTTTTTCGCCGCTTAATAATTCATTCACTTTGATCCCTAATATTTCACACAGTTCCAGCATAATGGAGGAATCCGGCATACTCTTTCCGTTTTCCCATTTGGAAACGGCTCTGTCCGTAATGTTTAGTTTTTCTGCCAGTTGTGCCTGAGTAAGCTGCTGCTCCTTACGACATGCGGCAATAAATGCTCCGATTTTGATCTGATCCATAATAATCCTCATTTCTGCGTATTCGCATTTTTATAAAAGTTTGAATTTTCTATATACAAGATTACAATTTTTTCATGGATAAGTATACAAACCAGTGGTTGAGTTGTCAAAAACCATTAAAATAGGTTATAAT
>CAMWKA010000185.1 GCA_947174725.1 uncultured Lachnospiraceae bacterium
CTTGTGCGCTCGCCGGCACTTAGGTGCCGTATTTTGGCATCTTAGTGCCGCTGCGCAGCGCGCGCAGCGGAAGCGTGCCCGGCGATGATATGTCTGTGTTGCACAACGGAAATATGCATAAATTGAGTTTCGCAATTACCTAACTGATTAGAAAAACGTGAGAGGGAATCACTTATGAGAAAAACAGAAAAAGTACAGGAGATCATCCGTCGTCTGGATGAGGAATATGGAACGGACGGCGTTTGTTATTTAGATCATGAGAATGCGTGGCAGCTGTTGATCGCAACGATTCTCAGCGCACAGTGTACGGACGCCAGAGTGAATATCGTAACAAAGGATCTGTTTGTAAAATATCCCTCTGTGGAAGCATTTGCGGATGCGGATTTAAAAGAGCTGGAACAGGATATCCATTCAACGGGCTTCTATCATAATAAAGCGAAAAATATCATTGCCTGCTGTCAGTGCCTGATGGAGCGCCACGGCGGAGAAGTGCCGAAGGATATCGACGCATTGACGGCTTTGCCGGGGGTGGGAAGAAAGACTGCCAATGTGATCCGCGGCAATGTATATCACGAGCCGAGCATAGTAGTGGATACCCATGTGAAAAGAATATCTAAGAAGCTGGGGCTGACCAAAGAGGAAGATCCGGTCAAAGTAGAATTTGACCTGATGAAGATACTTCCGAAGGATCACTGGATCCTATATAATATTCAGATCATCGCTTTGGGGCGGAGTATCTGTAAGGCGCCGGTCCCTTCCTGCGAAAAGTGTTTTTTGAAAGACATCTGCGATGATTACAATAAAAAGAATAAGCGTAAGAAATAGGAACGGTTTTGGCGTCCTGATTGATATAGAAAGTAAAGAGAATTATCGTGATTACAGAATATATAGCGCTGGATCTGGAGACAACAGGATTAGATCCAAAGAAAAATAAGATCATAGAGATCGCCGCAGTGTATGTGAAAGACGGCGCGGTCAAAGAGCGGTATCAGACGCTGTTGAATCCCGGCTGGAGACTGCCGGAGAAGATCACGGAGCTGACCGGTATTACCGAGGAAGAACTTTTGGACGCTCCGGTGATCGGGGAAAAGCTGGGGGAATTTCTGGAATTTTTACAGGATCGTGTGATCGTAGGACATAGCGTTCTGTTTGACTATTCTTTTTTAAAACGGGCCGCCGTCAATCACGGATTGGTCTTTGAAGCAAAGGCGATTGATACGTTAAAGATTGCCAGAAAATACCTTGCCGATCTGCCCAGCAGGAATCTACATGCGCTTTGCCTTCATTACGGGATAGAGCATCACGCGCATCGTGCGCTTGCGGATGCGGAGGCAACCCATGAGTTATTGGTCAGATTGTGGGAACAGTTTTATCAGGAAGAAACAGCGGCGGATTTTCTGCCGCAGGAGTTACACTATCAGGTCAAACGGGAAGGTCCCATTATGAAGTCGCAGAAAGAACGGTTATTAAGAATGTTGGAACAGCATAAAATTAATCCTGAGTATGATGTTGCGCGGCTGACAAGAAATGAGGCCAGCCGGATTATTGATAAAATAATCTTAGAATATGGAAAATCATAACCGCGCATCAATCAGTATTACGCGTCCGTCTTACTCTTAAGATTTCTGACAATGGATGGCGCCAACAGCGTATCCAAGGAGGAAGCGACGCTGATCAGACTTTCGATCTTTTCAGGATGTCCGTCTGCGATGTAAAGATCTGCCAGAAGCAGATAGGAAGCGCTGATATCCGTTCTTGTGGAAATGGCATATTCCAGAACTTCCATAGCTTCTTTCGGGTGATCATTGTCTGCCAGAGAAGCGGCAAGCTGCTGCAGGGCATGTGCCAGCTGCGTATAGTTCTGATCATACTGCGTAAGGACAGTAATATTGGCGGTGCCGTAAGTCAGCTTAAGGTCTGTATTCGTGATGCCGGTCAGATTGACGATTTTCTGGCTGCTTAAATGTTTCAGCATATCGAGCGCATCCAGAGCATGTCCGTCCTCTTTGGAAACCGGCATGGAAAGAAAATGTTCCGGAATCGTCAGATAGGCCAGACCGTCTAACGGTTTTTTGCGGACAAAATTTGCTTTGTGTTCTTTTTCCCAGACTTTTTCAGTCTGTTGTTTCATTTTTTTGTTTGAGTTATTGATCGAAATGGTTAAAATAATAATAAAGATGATGACGAATGGCAAAAGCGGCAATCTTAAAACAACCGTGAGAAAAAAACAAAATGCGATTATGCTTGCAAAAAGGAGAAATTTCATATATAATATCCTTTCAAGATAGAGACTGGGACGGTATCGTAAGCGCTTAAAAAATCGCTGTTTTAAACCGTTTTCGGGTACCAGGGAGGCAACATTATGTTTAATATGCACAATAACAAAACAAAACGGACGATTTCTACTGTTATTATCGTTCTTTTGATTTTGGCAATGATCATTCCCACTATAGCGTCATTTTTGGGATAAGGCACTTATATTATAAGTGGGTTTGTATGGATTTGTAAAGGTTTCCGTTTCAAGTTAGGTAGTTTAGTTAAAAAGGAGAAAGGATCGACATGCAGAAAAAATATCGTTATTTAATGACGGCACTGTTGACAATACTAACGATCATTCTGACGGGCATATCCCTTGGCGGTGGTCTTTCTGTGGAAGCAGGAAGAGGCACGATTTTTACCGGGGTAACGATAGACGGTATTGACCTGTCCGGTATGACAATAGAGGAAGCGGAAGCTGCTGTGGAAGCTTATCTGGAGGAAATGAACGCAACTTCCGTTACGCTCGTTGCGGCGCAAGGCAATAAAGTTGCCGTACAGATCGCCGAATTTTCCCCGGAATGGTCCAATCGGGAAGTGATCAGAGAGATCATTGGTCTGGCGGCAAACGGCAATGTAGTGGAACGTTATATGATGTCAAAGGATATTGAGGTCAATGGAGCATTATATACCATTGAATTGACTTATGATGAGGATAAGATTCGTAGTATTCTCACGGAACAGTGTGCGGTTTATGATGTTCCGGTGGAAAACGCAGTATTGACTCGTGAAGACGGGGTGTTTTCCGTGACCGGCGGCAGTGTAGGAGAGATGCTTGATGTAGAAGCTTCCCTAAATGATATCAAGACCAATCTGCTGACTTATTATAAAGAAGGTATGACAGAGATCTCTCTGGTTGTGAATGAGGAACAGCCGCAGGGAACAGAAGAAGAATTGCTGGCGGTGAAGGATGTGCTGGGCACATATACGACAAATTACAATACTTCCGGTCCCAATCGAAGCGCCAATGTTGCCAACGGCTGCCGCTTGGTGAACGGTACTACCATATATCCGGGGGAAGAGTTTTCTATGTATGACGCGGTAAAACCGTTTAGTACAGCTAACGGCTATTATATGGCGGGTTCCTATCTGAATGGTCAGGTGGTTGACAGTCTTGGCGGCGGTATCTGTCAGGTATCCAGTACTTTGTATAATGCCGTCCTTTTGGCGGAGCTGGATGTGACAGAGCGCCATCCCCATTCTATGATCGTTACCTATGTACCAAGGTCCGCGGATGCTGCGATTGCGGAATCTTCAGGAAAGGATTTCCGTTTTATCAATAGTACGGATCATCCGATTTATATTGAAGGCTATACGTCAGGGAAAAATATTACATTTACTATTTACGGCGTAGAGGATCGTTCCGCCAACAGAACGGTGGAATATGTCAGCGAGACGCTGGAGGAGAATGTTCCGACCACGGAAAAGATTATTGCTGATTCGGGTCAGGGCGTTGGATATATCTCGGTGCAGTCAGCCCATATTGGATATCGCGCGAGACTGTGGAAGGTGGTCTATGAAAACGGCGTGGAAGTGAGCCGTGAAGAAGTTAATACCAGTAGTTATTCCATGTCGCCGCGTACAGCGGTTGTGGGAGTCAATACAGATAATCCGGATTTTAACGCGCGTATTCAGGACGCGATTGCTTCCGGAAGCATAGATAATTGCAGGGCAGTTGCAAACCAGATTCTTGCGGAGATCAATGCCGCCTCTGCAGCAGCCGCTGCCGCTCAACAGGCGCCTCTTCCGCCAGAGCCAGAGACTGTTCCGGAACCATAGCGGAAAGAGAATCGAAATTGGATAATTAAAATTTGAGATCTGCAGCTGCGAAGAAACATATAGACTGCGGAATAGAGACAGATTATGAAGACAGGTAAATTACCGGAAAATATATATAAACGCTCTGTTTTAAAAGAGTTAAACTATAAAAGGAATGAGATTATCAGTGGCGCAGGGATAGGGAACGACTGCGCCATTTTATCTTTTGAACATGAAAATATTGTAACCGGTATGGTTTCTATGGCGGAGAAGGCTGATAGGATCGGTATGCTTGCTGTTCATAGGGCGGTCAATCAGATCGCGGCTTCGGGAGCCGAACCTGTGGCGGTGACGGGAATGTTGCTGCTGACGGAAGAAACATCGGAAGAGGAATTAAAGATCGTTGTCCGCCAGATCGAAAAGACCAGCGCAGACATAGGAATACAGATTGCGGGGTTGAACGTATCCGTAGCTCCTGAAACAAGGGTTTCCCGAAAAGATCATCTAATGCTGACAATTACCTGTTTGGGTAAAATTTCGGAGTATGATGATTCTGCCGGTACTGATAAAAATATGATAAGCGGTTACGCAAAGCCGGAGCAGGATGTG
>CAMWKA010000186.1 GCA_947174725.1 uncultured Lachnospiraceae bacterium
GATATAATATTCCAATCATCCAGATCATCATTAACAATCATGTACTGGGGATGGTGAGACAGTGGCAGACACTGTTTTATGAAAAGAGATATTCCCAGACCGTCCTTCAGGACAAAGTGGATTATGTGAAGGTGGCGGAAGGACTTGGTTGTACAGCCTTTCGGGTGACGACAAAAGAGGAAGTGGAGCCGACCCTGAGAAAAGCTCTGGAAGTGGGCGGACCGGTGGTGATCGACTGTGTGATCCGGGAAGATGATAAAGTCTTTCCGATGGTGCCGGGCGGCGCGCCGATCAGCGATTCCTTTGATGCGGATGACCTGAAAGCGAGAGAGGGTTAAGTGCTACTTGACGCAGAAAGAAAAACAGAGTACATTATATTAGATGATTTTAACATCTATTCTTATAGTGAGATAAATTAGGAGGAGTAGAAAGATGGGAAGAGTGTATAATTTTTCCGCAGGACCGGCGGTATTGCCGGAAGAGGTATTGCAGGAAGCGGCAGATGAGATGTTGGATTATAAGGGAAGCGGCATGTCTGTAATGGAGATGAGCCACCGATCCAAGACATATGATAACATTATTAAGGAAGCAGAAGCAGACTTAAGAGAGCTTATGAACATTCCTGATAATTATAAGGTGCTGTTTTTACAGGGCGGCGCAAGCCAGCAGTTTGCAATGATTCCGATGAATCTGATGAAAAATAAGGTTGCTGATTATATTGTGACCGGACAGTGGGCTAAGAAAGCTTATCAGGAGGCTCAGATCTATGGTAAAGCTAATAAGATCGCGTCCTCCGAGGATGAGACATTTTCTTATATCCCGGACTGTTCTGATCTGCCGATTTCGGAGGATGCGGATTACGTATATATCTGCGAGAACAATACCATCTATGGTACGAAGTTTAAGACGCTTCCGAATACCAAGGGTAAGACATTGGTTGCCGATGTATCTTCCTGCTTCTTAAGCGAGCCGGTGGATGTGACAAAGTATGGAGTGATCTATGGCGGCGTGCAGAAGAATATCGGACCGGCAGGAGTAGTGATCGTGATCATCAGGGAAGACCTGATCACAGAGGAAGTTCTTCCGGGAACCCCGACCATGTTAAAATACAAGACCCATGCGGACAATGATTCCCTTTACAATACACCGCCCGCATACGGTATCTATATCTGCGGAAAGGTCTTTAAGTGGATCAAAAAGATGGGTGGTCTGGAAGCGATGAAGGAAAGAAATGAGAAGAAGGCAAAGATTCTTTATGATTTTCTGGACGAAAGCAAGCTGTTTAAAGGAACTGTCAGAAAGGAAGACCGTTCCCTGATGAATGTTCCCTTTGTTACGGGAGATGCGGACTTAGATGCGAAGTTTGTTAAGGAAGCTAAGGAAGCAGGATTTGAGAATTTAAAGGGACACAGGTCAGTGGGCGGTATGCGTGCAAGCATCTACAATGCGATGCCGATCGAGGGCGTGCAGGCGTTGGTTGATTTCATGAAGAAGTTTGAAGCTCAGAACAGCTAATATAGAAGAATGAAAGGCAGGAGTTGGAACCATGTTTAAGTATCATTGTTTAAATCCGATCGCTCAGGTGGGATTAGATGTTTTTACAAAGGATTATGCAAAGACGGAACAGTATGACGAGGCGCAGGGTATTCTGGTCAGAAGCGCGGCAATGCATGATTTGAAGCTGCCGGATAGTCTGCTGGCAGTTGCGAGAGCCGGAGCCGGTGTCAATAATATTCCGTTAGATCAATGTGCGGAAAAGGGCGTTGTCGTATTTAATACGCCGGGCGCCAATGCTAATGCGGTCAAGGAGCTTGTGCTCGCAGGTATGCTGCTGGGAAGCCGGGATATCGTCGGCGGTATCCAGTGGGTGGAAGAAGATCAGGACGATGAGAATATTGCCAAGGCAGTTGAAAAAGAAAAGAAGAAATTTGCAGGAACGGAAATTGAGGGCAAGAAGCTGGGTGTGATCGGTCTTGGTGCAATCGGCGTAAAAGTAGCGAATGCAGCGATCCATCTTGGGATGGAAGTCTATGGATATGATCCGTATGTATCTGTCAACGCAGCATGGAGCCTTAGCCGTGAGGTAAAACATGTAGTTGATCTGAATGATATTTACAGTGAATGTGATTTTATTACGGTTCATGTGCCTTTGATGGATTCCACCAAAGGTATGATCAACGAAGAAGCCATCAGTATGATGAAGGATGGGGTGATCCTGCTTAATTTTGCACGTGATCTTCTTGCAGATGAGAAGGCTGTCCTTGCCGGGATCAAGTCCGGAAAGATCAGAAAATATGTTACGGATTTCCCGAATGTGACTACGGCAGGCGCGGAGGGCTGTATTGTCATCCCGCACCTTGGAGCGTCCACAGAAGAGGCGGAGGATAACTGTGCCAAGATGGCTGTTAAGGAAATGATGAATTTTCTGGAGAACGGCAATATTGTTAACAGTGTGAACTACCCGAATGTGGATATGGGTGTCTGCACTTCACAGGGACGTGTGGCGATCTGCCATAAGAATGTGGCAAATATGATCACGAAGTTTACCGCAACTTTCGGAGATCTTGGCATCAATATCGAGAATATGATGAACAAGTCCAAGGGGGAGTATGCTTATACGATGCTTGATGTAGCAGGAGTGGTATCGGATGATATCGTGGCAAAGCTGACTGCAATTGAAGATGTCATTAAAGTCAGAGTGATTAAATAAGCAGAGTCTGGTATCAAAACCGAAGGGAGCAGAGAAACAGGATGAGGCAATTCAGTAAAGGACTTACAACCGTACTATGTGTGATGGTTTTCATTCTTGCACTTACAAGTTGCGCATCGAGTATGAGTGTGACCTGCAATGTCGGGACAGGAGATACCATTAAAGTAACTCTGGATACCTCGGAAGGTTTTATGCTGGAAGAGGTTGACGACGACCATTTTGCTGTGACGGAAAATGGCGATACGGTCTGTAAGGCAGTTTTTTTCGATGAAGATGATTATGAACACAGAAAGTATATGTATGACAATATGGAAAGGATAGAGATCATTGAAGAAGGTTCTGGGGACGGTCTCACATGGACTTTATATAACATAGATCTGACAAATTGTGGGAGAACATATATTGTCTGGATCGACGGAAGCAACACAGGTCTGGAATTAGGCAGTTCGGAGGAATATTCTGAATATTGTGAAAAAGTATTCAATAGTCTTACTTTTTCTGTAGAGTAATTTGAATGGCAATATGATCAGAAGATCATAAGCAGTATTCAAATGAGCGCAACCTGAGGTTGACATCGAGCGCCGGAAACGCACCAAAGGGGTGGTTTCCGGTGCTCTGTATTAATGCTATACTTTTAGTATACTTGACAATTTTCTCTATAGGGTGAACGGATAGGCAGAGAGGGAGGCGTGGTATCATTATGGAATTTGGTGAAAAACTATATTAACTTCGGACACAGGCGCAGATATCCCAGATCCAGCTGGCGGAAATTCTTGGTGTCAGCCGGCAGACCGTATCAAAATGGGAAACGGGAAATATGCTGCCCGAGATCGACAAAGTTATCAAGATCAGCGACCAGTTTCATGTATCGACGGATTATCTGTTGAGAGAAAACAAGCCGGAGAAAGTATCGGCGAATTTAGACAGACTGGTTTTAAAATTCCTTGGTTCCGCCCAGGATATGGATGCGATTTCAAAGGAACTGGTTGAGGTGATGCGGGACGGTGTCATCGATGAGAAGGAAGGAAAGCAGATTGATGATATCATAGCGTCTCTGGATGCGATTGAAGTAGTGATAGAGGAAATTAAAAGAAGTCTTTGTCATGCAAATGCAGAGGTGAAATAATATTATTAAAGGAGAAAGAAAATGAAAAAATTGGCGGCATTGGTGTTAAGTATGGTTCTTGGAATGAGTGTATTGACAGGCTGTTCCACAAGTATAAGTTATACCTACGAGGTTGGGACGGGGGATACCGTTAAGTTGGCACTGGATACTTCGGACGGCTTAATGTTGGAGAATGAAGACGATATTTTCATCGTTACGGAAGATGATGAGACGATCCTTCAGGGCAGCTTTATTGATGAGGATACTTATGATTATTATATGGAAATGGTAAAAATTGCGGATGGGGTAGAGAACATTGAAGAAGATTCTGCCAATGGTCTGACATGGTTGTTTTACGAATTTGATGGGCTGGCAGGAATGGAAAGCAACTTTATCGTATGGATCGATGGAAGTGACACAGGCGTACTTATTGCTAGTCTGGCAGGTTCACGCGGTGCAAAAAAGGCATTCAACAGTCTTACCTTTACAGTAGAATGATACTGATTCTACAGATTGATTCAAAAAGTAAAATCCCACTCTGTTTTGTCAATAGAGTGGGATTTCTGTATGTTGATCCTATATTTTGTTACCGTCCATAACATCGCCGTAGGTATTCATGTTGCCCAGCGTGCTTTGAAACTTACGTTCTAAGGTAACGCTGCGTTCTGTTGCAAGATCCATATAACGGATAAAAGTTTCTTCCACGGTGGAATTGTTTTCTTTGGCAAGTTCTTCCATGATTGGACGTAGTTTTTCCAATTGAAAGGATACCTGGGTTTTTTGCGGGTCGATTCCGTCCAGCACTTTGTCGGCATATTCATTGATACGGGCT
>CAMWKA010000187.1 GCA_947174725.1 uncultured Lachnospiraceae bacterium
ATATTTATGATTCCTCGTCGGAAGATGCTGTCGCAGCATCAGAGCTTTCTTCTGCTTCTATATTTTCAAAATCTGCATCAACAATACCGTCATTTACTTTTTCGCGTACTTTGGCAATCTTAGCAACCTTGATACCATTTTCAAGATTGATCATCTTCACACCGGAAGTAACACGTCCAAGAATAGAGATATCTTCCATACGAAGTTGAATGATCGTTCCGGCGGAGGTGATCATCATGATCTCATGTTCATCCGTAACCGCCTTAACGCCGATAACATCACCTGTCTTTTCCGTGATCTTATAGCATTTTACACCTTTTCCACCACGATTTTGAAGAGTAAATTCATCCAGATAGGTTCTCTTTCCCATACCGTTTTCACTGACGATCAATAAGGAATCTCCCTGATGGTCAAGCTGCATGCCGACGATATCATCATCATAATCAAGATTCATACCTCTGACTCCCATGGAAGTCCTACCTGTCGCGCGAACGTCCGTCTCCTTGAAACGGATACATTTACCATATTTTGTAACTAAGAAAATTTCAGTATCCTTATCTGTCTGTTTAACTTCGATCAACTCATCATCATCCTGCAGATTGATTGCTGCAAGTCCATTCTTACGAATATTAACAAATTCCATGATTGAAGTTTTCTTTACAGTACCCTTCTTTGTTACCATAAACAGGTTCTTGCCTTCTATATATTCCTTGATGGGAATCACTGCGGATATCTTTTCTCCCGGATTTAACTGCAAAAGATTAATGATCGCAGTACCTCTTGCGGTACGTCCCGCTTCCGGAATCTGATAAGCCTTTAAGCGATATGTCCGTCCGATATTTGTAAAGAACATGATATAATCATGGGTCGTCATCATCAGAAGATCTTCGATATAATCATCTTCGATGGTGGTCATTCCCTTGATTCCCTTTCCACCCCGATTCTGGGAACGGAAATTATCAACGGTCATACGTTTGATATAACCAAGATTCGTCATAGCAATTACCGTATTGCTGACAGGGATCATATCTTCCATAGAGATGTCCATATCATCAAATCCAATTGCTGTTCTTCTGTCATCACCATATTTTACGGATGTTTCCAAAAGTTCTTTCTTGATCACACCAAGCAGAAGTTTTTCATCTGCTAAGATCGCCCTTAATTCATTGATCAGGGCAACCAGATCCTGATGCTCCTGTTCCAGTTTTTCCCGTTCCAATCCTGTCAACGCTTTCAGACGCATATCGACGATCGCTTGTGACTGGGCATCAGAAAGAGCAAAACGTTCCATCAATTTTTCTTTAGCTTCCTGCGTGGTACGGCTTCCTCTGATGATCTGGATCACTTCATCAATATGATCTAAAGCAATCAATAATCCCTGTACGATGTGATCGCGTTCTTCCGCTTTATTCAGATCATATCTGGTACGCCTTGTAACAACCTCCTCCTGATGTTTTAAATATTCTTCCAGCATCTGTAAAAGATTTAATACCTTTGGCTCATTATTAACAAGCGCAAGCATGATAATGCCATAAGTATCCTGAAGCTGCGTATGCTTGTACAATTTATTCAGAAGTACGTTAGCATTGGCATCACGTCTTAGTTCTATTACAACACGCATACCTTCCCGGTTGGATTCATCACGGATATCCGTAATACCGTCAAGTCTTTTATCTTTAACAAGCTCCGCCATTTTTAAGATCATATTTGCCTTATTAACCATATAAGGAAGTTCTGTAATAACGATCTGGGACTTTCCATTGGGAAGAGTCTCTATATTGGTAATACCGCGAAGCCTTACCTTACCCCGTCCTGTCCTGTAAGCTTCCTCTATTCCCGCAGTACCAAGAATCTCCGCGCCAGTAGGGAAATCCGGACCCTTTACGATCTCTAACAATTCATCGATATCTGTTGTTCTGTTTTCTTCCACACGATTATCAATGATTTTTACAACAGCGTCGATCACTTCACGGAGATTGTGCGGCGGAATATTAGTCGCCATACCTACGGCGATACCTGTCGTACCATTGACCAGAAGATTCGGATAACGGCTTGGAAGTACAGAAGGTTCTTTTTCTGTTTCATCAAAGTTCGGAACAAAATCAACCGTATCTTTATTGATATCCGCAAGTAATTCCATGGATATCTTTGATAATCTTGCTTCTGTATATCGCATTGCAGCAGCGCCGTCGCCGTCCATGGAACCAAAGTTTCCATGACCGTCAACAAGAGGATATCTCGTATTCCAATCCTGCGCCATATTAACAAGCGCTCCATAAATAGAGCTGTCGCCATGCGGATGATATTTACCCATTGTATCACCGACGATACGCGCACATTTACGATGAGGTTTATCAGGACCGTTATTCAACTCAATCATGGAAAATAAGATTCGCCTCTGAACAGGTTTTAATCCATCCCTGACATCCGGAAGCGCTCTGGAAGCTATAACGCTCATAGCATAATCAATATAAGATTTTTCCATGGTTTTCTTTAGATCCACTTCATGGATCTTATCAAAAATTGTATCATCCATTTTATATTACCAAACCTTTCTGATTGTAACTTATATATCCAGATTCTTCACAAATTTTGCATTTGCTTCGATAAACTCACGTCTCGGTTCTACCTTATCGCCCATCAATGTTGTAAATGTCAGATCAACTTCTGATTCCGCATCTTCATCCATGCATACCCGAAGCAAGATTCTCTTTTCCGGATCCATAGTCGTCTCCCAAAGCTGTTCCGCATCCATTTCTCCAAGACCTTTATAACGCTGGATCTTATTGTTCTGATCACGTCCGACTTCTGTTAAAATCTGATCCAATTCCGCATCTGAATACGCGTACCATACTTTTTTATTCTTTTCCAGTTTATAAAGAGGCGGCTGCGCAAGATATACATATCCCTGTTTGATCAGTTCCGGCATAAAACGATAAAGGAACGTCAGCATCAATGTTGCAATATGAGCGCCATCAACATCGGCATCAGTCATGATAATGATCTTATGATAACGAAGTTTCGTAATATCAAAATCTTCATGAATACCCGTTCCAAACGCTGTAATCATAGACTTGATTTCTTCATTACCATAGATTCTGTCAAGCCTTGCTTTTTCCACATTTAATATCTTACCACGCAAAGGAAGGATCGCCTGTGTCGCACGGCTTCTGGCAGACTTTGCGCTACCGCCGGCGGAATCTCCTTCAACAATATAGATCTCACAATTTTTCGGATCTTTATCAGAACAATCCGCAAGTTTACCAGGAAGAGAAGAACCTTCCAAAGCTGTCTTTCTTCTTGTCAGATCTCTTGCTTTTCTTGCAGCCTCACGGGCGCGCTGCGCCAAAACGGATTTTTCACAGATCAATTTTGCAACCTGCGGATTCTGCTCCAGATAATAAGTAAGCTGCTCACTGACGATACTATCTACCGCTCCCCTTGCTTCAGTATTGCCAAGCTTTTGTTTTGTCTGTCCTTCAAACTGAGGATCACCGATCTTAATAGAGATGATCGCTGTCAGACCTTCCCTGATATCTTCACCGGTCAGATTCGGGTCACTGTCTTTTAGTAATTTATTAGCTCGTCCATATTTATTAAAGGTTTTCGTAAGCGCGCTCTTAAAACCTTCTACATGGGTACCGCCTTCCGGCGTATTGATATTATTTACAAATCCATAAGTACTTTCATTAAACGCGTCATTATGCTGAATTGCGACTTCAACATAAACGTCGTCTTTTTTTCCTTCAAAATAAAGAATATCATCATATAGGGAAGTTTTACTTCTGTTTAAATATGTAACAAACTCCTTGATGCCTCCCTCATAATGAAAAACCTTTTCATTGATATTTTCTTTATCTCTTACATCTCTTAATTCTATCTTCAGACCCTTTGTTAAAAATGCCATCTCACGAAGACGCTGCTTCAAAGTATCAAAATCAAAATTGATATCTTCAAATATTTCATGATCCGGGAAAAAGGTTACTTCTGTTCCTGTTTTTTCAGGATCACAATCACCAACTACTTTTAACGGATAACATACATGTCCTCTTTCATAACGCTGGTTATAAATTTTTCCATCACTATAAATATTAACTTCCAGCCATTCTGAAAGCGCATTAACAACAGAAGCTCCAACGCCATGAAGACCTCCGGATACTTTATATCCGCCACCGCCAAATTTACCGCCGGCATGAAGGACCGTAAATACAACTTCCACAGCAGGCAAACCTGCTTTATGATTAATACCCACAGGAATACCACGACCGTTATCAACTACGGTAATAGTATTTCCTTCATTGATCGTTACAGTAATATAGTTACAATATCCTGCAAGAGCTTCATCTACGGAATTATCTACAATTTCATAGACAAGATGATGAAGACCTCTCAAAGAAGTCGTTCCGATATACATACCCGGTCTTTTTCTGACTGCTTCCAAACCTTCCAAAATCTGAATCTGGTCGGCTCCGTATTCATGTTCTACTGAAGTATCATTTTTGATTTGTTCACTCATAATTAAGCCTTTCTTATCTATCATATATATTTAATAATGTTACTTCTCACATAATAACCATGCCTCTTTCCACAGCCTGCGAATTTGGGCC
>CAMWKA010000188.1 GCA_947174725.1 uncultured Lachnospiraceae bacterium
ACACTGCCCAGCGCCATAACAATTAATAATGTTATGAAAAATGTCCTGATGTTTTTTTTCATAAAATGATGCACGATCCTTCCGGATCAACTTCGCCATTCACAAATTGCAGTCTTCCGGTTTCAGAATGCATTTTGCAGACGGTTGATCCTTTTTTCAATTTCATCATATCACTTCCCGCATCTGGCTGTCAAAAAAATATTGTTCTACAAGAAATATCCGACGTCATCTCTTTTCATCAACGCAAAAGGCATGACCGAAGCCACGCCTTTTTACAAGAACCATTATCTTTTATTAATATTTCGCTGTGCTGACACGAACGCCAGGACCCATAGTAGTCGCAAGAGTGATACTCTTTAAATACTGACCTTTCAATGCGCTGGGTCTTGCCTTTACGATGGCCTCCATCAATGCGTTCATATTCTCATTCAACTGTTCTTCCGTAAAGGAAGCCTTGCCGATCGGGCAGTGGATGATATTGCTCTTATCCAGTCTGTACTCGATCTTACCGGCTTTGATATCGTTGATTGCCTTTGTTACATCCATGGTAACTGTGCCGGCTTTCGGGTTCGGCATAAGACCTTTCGGTCCAAGTACCTTACCAAGACGTCCGACAACGCCCATCATATCCGGAGTAGCAACGACAACATCAAAGTCAAGCCATCCCTCATTCTGAATCTTCGGAATCAGCTCATCGCCGCCTACATAATCAGCGCCTGCCGCTTCCGCTTCATTGATCTTATCACCTTTGGCAAACACCAGCACCTTCACCGTCTTACCGGTTCCGTTCGGAAGGACAACTGCCCCTCGGATCTGCTGCTCTGCATGACGGCCGTCGCAGCCTGTTCTGATGTGCACCTCTACGGTCTCATCAAATTTAGCAGTAGCTGTCTTCTTTACTACAGAGATCGCATCTGCCGTCTCATAATAAGTTGCACGGTCAACCTCTTTTGCTGCCGTGACATATTTCTTTCCATGTTTCATTCCCATTTACCTCCTTGTGGTTTTAACGAGTATGCGCTCTTCCACTCATCACAGATTTTTTGATCAATAGTTACTCTACCGTAACGCCCATGCTCTTAGCAGTGCCTTCGATCATGGACATCGCTGCCTCAATGCTTGCTGCATTCAGATCCGGCATCTTTAACTCTGCGATCTCACGAATCTTATCCTTTGAGATCTTTGCCACCTTTGTCTTGTTCGGTGTGCCTGAACCGGACTTGATATTGCAAGCCTTCTTGATCAATACTGCGGCAGGCGGAGTTTTGGTAACAAAACTAAAGCTTCTGTCTGCATATACTGTAATTACAACAGGGATGATCAGGTCACCCTTATCTGCTGTTCTTGCGTTGAACTGTTTTGTGAATTCAACGATGTTGACACCATGCTGACCAAGTGCCGGTCCAACTGGTGGAGCCGGTGTTGCTTTGCCGGCAGGAATCTGTAATTTGATATAACCTGTTACTTTCTTTGCCATTTTGGCTACCTCCTTAAATAATGTGGTAGTGGCGCAGATCTTTTTCCTGATACTGCTCCCACACACGCCCGCATATAATATATAAAATATATATGTTAATAGAAATCTTTCCTCATTCGGAAACAGATCTCTACGAACGCCCTTCTAAAACATTCCAACCATCAGAATTTCTTGACATCCGAAAAACTGATATCCAGCTTCGTTTCCCGTCCGAACAATTCCACCGTGATCGAAGCCATCTTCTTATTCTCATCGATCTTGCTGACCATACCAATGGTATCTTTCCATACGCCATCCACAACCATGATCGTATCTCCCACTTCAAAGTCAGCCTTCACCACTTTACCCTTATCAAGATGATTGATCTCATCTTCTTCCAAGGGAACGGGTTTACTTCCCGGGCCTACAAACCCCGTAACTCCACGGGTATTACGCACAACATACCATGCGTCATTGTCATCCGCATCCATATGCACCAGCACATATCCGGGAAGTATCTTTTTCTCGGACGTCTTTTTACCAGTGGATTTCAGTTCCGTCACATCCTGGGTCGGCACACGCACCTCCAGGATCTTTTCCTCCAGTCCCGGTCTGTTTTTAATGGACTTCTCGATATTCATCATAACCTTTTTTTCATATCCCGAATAGGTGTGAACCACATACCAGCCCATACCGCGTCCACTCTTATTATCGCTTTGCCCGATATCATATTCTTCCTTCATCACAGGCACATCTTCTTCAGAAACTGTCCTTATCGGCTTCAAGATGTCTCTTGTATCATCTTCCTTCTGCGCAAGAATCTTCTTGAGCTCATCCATCTTCTTAACTTTCACTTTTTTTGATGAATCTGCCATTTTCGCCGTCCCTTTCTTATCACCGAACTATTGCTGCGTCTTTCGGAAAACGCTGATTAAATCAGTGCTTTCTTAAAATGTCACCAACCGGTCAACACCATACTGAATGATAAAATCCAGAAGCGCGATCAGCAGTCCCAAAGCAACAGAAACCACAACAACGGCAGCAGTCTGCTTTGTCACTGTTTTTCTATCCGGCCATGTAATCTTCTTAAACTCTTTTTTTAAGCCTTTGAAGAAGCTCGGTTTCTTTGTCTTTCCATCTGTCTTATCGGAATTTCCCATGTTAATAACCATGCCTTTCCATAACCTGCGGAACTGGGTTCCCGGCACAAAATTCGTAAAACGAATAAATTCGTTTATGAAAAATCTCTGCTTTTTTCAATCTCATGCCGCATCTTATTTTGTTTCTTTATGCAGTGTATGAGCCTTGCAGAATCTGCAATATTTCTTTGTTTCCATACGGTCCGGGTGTGTCTTTTTATCCTTTGTAGTATCATAATTACGGTTTTTACATTCTGTACATGCCAAAGTAATTCTTGTACGCATAAATCATTCCTCCATAGATCTTTCAAATATCAAATATCCAACATCACAACACAAAAAAAAGAGTCAAACTCTTTTGTGCTGAATTAGCATAGCATATCCGCCCTTTTACGTCAAGCAGAAATTTTAAAAATTTGAAATATTTCAATAAATTTTAATTTTTTCTATAATTTCTATTTCGAAATCACCGAACATGACCGATATAATAATTTGAAAGATTTTTATTTTAATTTGTCAAAATGATTGTAAATTTTCTTGTCATGTGCTAAAATAAACTAAGCTGTCAATGGTAGGCAGTAGCGATATCGTTAAATGGACTTAACGATGTGACAGTGCATGAAGGTTCGATCAAGGACGGAAAGGAGAACTGACATGGCATCTCATTATTATAACACAGTTTTAAATAATGTCTATAATTATTACAGAGCCGATTTGTTTGGTCGGTCTTCTTCTCGTTATGATTCACACGATCGTTCCGACCTAAAAAAAGTATATAAATCAATCGTTAATATGAGCAAAGACGCTCCTGTCTTCTTATTAAAAGATGTCAGAGCGATTGAAGAATATTCTATTCATATGAAGGAAAGTGCGATCCGCTTCCGCAATTCCATTGCGTCTCTGGGTGGTCTGGATGAATCGACCATGTTTGAGCAGCGTACCGTATATTCCACAGATCCGGATGTTGTTGACGCCACGGGGCTCAATATTTCCATGGATGAAACGCTGGATATGACGGTAGAGGATCTGGCTACCAATCAGGAGACTGTGGGGCATTTTCTTCCCGAGTCAGAACTCAGCTTATCCCCCGGCGCGTACTCTTTTGATGTACTAACTGCCAATTCAAATTATGAGCTGCAGTTTAATATCGGAGATACGGATACCAACCAAACGATCCAGAACCGTCTTGCCAGATTGATCAATCATTCCAACCTGGGGTTGAGCGCTTCTGTGACAACGAACGACCAAAATGAATCCGCTCTGGTGATCCGCTCCAACAAGACCGGTACAACGGCTGGCGGACAGCAGCCTTTTATGATCAGCGACGAGAATACAAGCCAGCGGAAAGGCATTATTGATTATCTCGGCATCCGCGAAACAGACAGTCCTGCACAGAATGCCAGATATACAGTAAATGGCGAGTCATTCCAGTCACCGTCCAACTCCTTTATACTGAATGGTAAATATAACATTACATTAAAGGGCGTCGGCGGAACAGAAGATGACCCCGTAAAGATCGGCGTAAAACCGGACTACGAATCCTTAAAGGACAATATTATCTCATTGACGGGTTCTTACAATGATTTCCTGCAGGCTGCTGCCAAATATGTAGACCAGCATCCCAGAACCAACATTCTGATCGGAACGATGAAAGCAATGAGCGCAAGCTACGCTTCTTCCTTTACAAAAGCAGGCATCATCCAAGACAGCAGCGGAAACCTCTCTGTGGATGAAGAACAACTGACGACGGCGCTTAGCAGCAATGACGCCGAAGAAACTTTAGGTTCCCTGAAGAATTTTACACACACGACGTTACGTAAGGCTACACAGATTCAGCTCAACCCGTTAGATTATATTGACAAGCGGATCGTTGCGTATAAAAATCCTAACGTTAGTCATTACGCCAACCCTTATGTGACAAGCGCTTACAGCGGTATGCTTTTTAACGGATATATGTAGATTGAAAAATAAGATTGATATCTTATTTTTCAATCAGAAATTTGTGCTTGC
>CAMWKA010000189.1 GCA_947174725.1 uncultured Lachnospiraceae bacterium
ATGCTTCATATATTATGAGCGAAAAGATTTATGATTTTGAATAATTAAGGAGGATAAAATATTGAAAGCAAAGGATGTTTATTTTGGGACGATGAAGTTCGTCTGGATAAAACTGGGGATGGGGGTTGCAGTAACGCTTGTGGGAGCTATTCTGCTTGCGCTTTTTATGCTGCTCGGTTCGCTTTTCGGGGATGCGGGTCTAAGCATAATGCTGATTGTATGGATAGTATGCTTTGAGGTCATATATAAAGTTTTCATGTACTATTTCGGATATCTTATCAAGGCCGGGCATGTTGCGGTGATTGCGGAAGCGGTGACGACCGGAAAGCTGCCGGAGAACCAGTTTGAGTATGGTAAGGAGATGGTGAAGTCCCGTTTTGCCGCAAGCAATGTATATTTTGTGGTTGACCGTCTGGTGAGCGGTGCAGTAAGCCAGCTGAAAAAGGCTGTGGGCAAAATCGGCGGGATGCTGGATGCTATTCCGGGGATGGATGTGGTGACCAGATTTTTACAGACGTTTATCAGCATCGCCCTTGGTTATGTGGATGAATGTTGTCTGGGATACTGCTTTATCAGAAAAGAAGAAGGTGCGTTTAAGGCATCCTGTGACGGCGTGGTGATTTATTTCCAGAATGCAAAGAAGCTGTTGAAGGATGCAGCCATTACCACAATCGTCGTGATGATCGGGACATTTTTATGTTGGACGGTTCCGTTTGCACTCTTTGGTGCGATCTTCCGCGCGTTTGACTTGGGCACGATAGGCATGATATGCGCGTTTTTGTTGGCACTGATATTTGCCTTAGCATTAAAGGTTGCGTTTATCGACAGCTGGATGCTGGTTAAAATGATGGTATCCTATATGGAGGCTGCGCCTTCGACGCAGATTACATATGATCTTTATGACAAGCTGTGTAAACTTTCCGGTAAATTTAAGGAGCTTTTCGGAAAAGCAAAAGAGGAAAATCCGGCATTATAGTTATATCATAAAAGAAGGAAGAAAATGAAATAGGAGAGAGCGTTTTCGTTCCGGAAAGTAATTTGGAAAAGAGGATGTCCTGAAAGTCATGGTATGACTTTTCGGGAACCCTCTTTTTTGCGGGAGCGATTTTGGGTAAATCGTAAATTAGTAAAATATAAATTAGTAAATCGTAATTGACTAATATGCGGCGGCATGGTATATTCTACCTTACGGTTTTTCACTGAGAATACAAAGTTATTAAAAAATGATCCGGGAGTAATTGAAATATGAAAAAGATAACAACAGTCATATTTGATTTGGACGGTACGCTTTTGGATACGCTGGAGGATCTGGCGGACGCTGTTAACTACGCTTTGGAGCAATGCGGCTGCCCGGATAGAGATATCGACGAGGTCAGAAGCTTTGTGGGCAATGGCATCCGCAGACTGATAGAACGCGCCGTTCCCACAGGCGCTTCTATGGAGCTGACGGATAGGGTATATGCATACTTCAAGGAATATTATGATATCCACTGTATGGATAAGACGAGGGCATATCGGGGCGTTTCGGAACTGATCAGGAAACTGTACCAAAAGGGTTTTCATATGGCGATCGTATCTAACAAGGCAGATCATGCGGTAAAGGAACTGAACCGTCATTTTTTTGCGCCCGAGATACAGGTTGCCATCGGTTCGACAGAAACGGGAAAGAAAAAACCGGCCCCCGATCTTGTATGGCAGGCATTGAAGGAACTCGGCAGCAGTAAGGAGGAAGCGGTCTATATCGGTGATTCCGACGTGGATCTTGCCACGGCTGTCAATGCAGGATTGCCCTGCATCGCAGTTTTATGGGGATTTCGCGAAAGAGTGTTTTTGGAGCAGACATGGGCCAGACTGCAGGCAGACCTACAGGGTGAGTATGGAGCAGATCTGCAGTTTGCAGAGCAGGCGGAGGATGTTATGAATCTGCTGGAGAAGTTGGGGGATGTTACTCCCCCGAGAGCAGTTCTTTCGGAGTGATTGATGAAAAATATTTATTTATATGAGGATAGAATATTAAGGTTTTCTCCATTCATGCCGATAAGATATATATAATATATCCACGGATGGATATTTTATAGCTACAGTTATAGCCACAGATAAAATAAATGCAGGGAGGCGGAGCATGAAGATTGTAAATAATGGTAACGAAAGACAGCTGCAGACGACGGCGGACACCGTGGGGGGACGTACAAGATCGCTGCAGGAGATCAAAGACGATCAGAAAAATCAGAAGAAGGAAAGCGGCGCGATCTATTCCGGGGAACTACGCTGGTGGGGACTGGGACAGGATAAGGTCGAAGAGGAAAGAAGAAAGGCGAAGGAGATCGCCCAGTATCTCGTGGATAAGGTAAAGGTAAAGGATCAGGCGGAACTTACGGAGATAGATGAGCAGAATGCCCATGCCGAGGAGCTTAGAGAACTCGCGAAGGAAACGGATCAGAGGATCGGAGCTGCTAAAAGGGACCTTGCGGAACTGGAAGATGCGGATCCTGACGATAAGGATGCGGCAGAGAAGAAAAAGATGCTGGAAGATGGACTGGCAGCATTGCAGGAAGAGAAAGCCAAACAGGAGGACGATATGCGCGCGGCATATGCTGTTGCGCGTGGTATGAAGTTAGAGCGCTTAAAGCATCATGATATGCTGGATGCGCAGGAGCAGGGTGAAGAGATCCTGGAAGCCGCAGAGAAGAATGTGATTGGTATCCTGACAGAAGAAGTTAAGAATAAAGTTGATCAGGATATGGAAGAGACAAAAGAAAAAGCAGAAGAGAAGAAGGAAGAAGAGGAACTGCTAGAAGAACGGATCGAAGCGGCAAAAGAAAGACGGGAAGAAAAAGACGACAGGATCGAGAAGGATACGAAAGATTTGCTGGAGCTTCAGCAGGAACAGGAAGAGATCCGCAAGCAGCAGGAAAACGGCAATCTTCCGGATATGAAGAAGTCTCTGGAACTGGTGGTAGGCGAGCTGCAGCTGGCAGCAGAGGATGTTAAGGGCCTGCTGGTGGATAAAGAACTATAAAAGACAACAGTAGTCCAAAGTATGTAGGAACCTTTAAACTGAGGTAAAAAATGAACTGTCTCCCAATTATTAGAATTTTAAGTCTGGTAATTGGGGGCAGTTCATTTTTCAGTTTAGAGGTTTTTTGATAGATGGTATTCTGTATAAATGGGGCTCTCTGGCTATTATGATAACAGGCAGGAAAGTTCCTGCCTGTTATTTTCTGAAAAATTTGAAGAAAAATCTAATATTTTATTAAAAATAGGTATCTATATATATGAGGAGGTTACATTGCGGCAGACGGACGAAACCCGCAGACTACGAAAGGAGCTGCAGAAGGAGGCAAGGAGGAGTAAGATGAAAATGGAAGAAAAGCGATTGAGAGAGTTAGTTGATAAGGCAAAACAGGGAGATCATGCGGCATTTGAAGAACTGTATTCAGTAAGCTGCAAAAAGGTGTATTTTACCTGCATTAGTTTTCTTGGCAATGAGGAGGATGCAAAGGATGTGATGCAGGAGGTATATATCACTGCCTATGAGAAACTTGCTTCTCTGAATGATGCTGAAAAATTTGTTCCATGGATCAACAGGATCGCAGTAAATCGTTGCAAGAAAATACTAATGAGAAAAGCTGTAGCCTTTATGGAGATTGATGATGCAGTTGACGAGTTGACAGAAGAAAATGAAAATTTTCTTCCGGAGGAGTATATCACCCAAAAAGAAAAAAGGAAACTGGTGATGGATATTATGAGAAATACGCTTTCTGATATCCAGTACAAAACGGTCATACTTTATTATTTCAACGGATTACCGATCAGTGAGATCGCAGATATCATGGAATGTCTGCCGGGAACGGTGATGAATAGGCTGAGCGTCGCCCGTGCTAAGATCAGGGACGGCGTAAACGCATACGAAAATAAAAGCGGCGACAAGCTATACTCTGTTGTGGGACTGCCGCTGCTCATGAGACTGCTTTATGAGGAAGCGGACTCTATGGCAGTGCCGGATATGCTTCACGACATTATGGAAGCCATCAGGGCACATCTGGCAGCAGGGGCAGTGGCAAGCACCGCAGCCGCAGGGGAAGCAGCAGGAACAACGGGAAACGGTACTGCCGCAGGAGAAGCAGTGCAAAATACAATAAGCGGTAGCGCGAATGGCATAAAAGGAGGAATTATGAAAGCAGGAATGAATACATTAATAGCTAAAATAGGAATAGCGGCAGCCGTGGTGGCGGTAATTGCCGTAGGCACAGTAGTTTTTATGAAGAATAGTGGAGATGAGGAAGCGTCAAATGAGGGAACGAGAGATGCCGCGCAGGAACAGACGGCAGGAAGTGGAATAGGAAGTGATGTTCAGGGGCAGACAGCGGATGAAGCGCTGGAAATGCTGAATGCGGAAATCAATGCCAGAATTGAAGCAGCGCAGAGGGAGGAAGAAGAACGGGAACAGCAGCTGGAGGAAGGATATCCGGAAGGAGTTTTTCCCGTTGCAAGATATATCTGCAGGGATCTTCTTGATGAAGAATCGGACATATATATAGACAGGTATATACAGAGT